>JAFQAG010000269.1 GCA_017416985.1 Clostridia bacterium | reverse complement strand
GTATCTGCGCCTTAAATATGGTACAGTTATTTTTTGTTTTATTATTTTTATTATACAATTATAGCACAAGTTTTACCGTGTTGTAAATAATACTAATAAAAAAATATTGAGCAACTGTTAACAGTTGCCCAATATTTTTTAATATCCCATGCCGTTCGGCATAGCCGGAGCAGCCGGAGCCTCAGGCGCAGGCTTATCTGCAACCAGACTTTCGGTTGTTAATACCATTGCTGCAACACTTGCTGCGTTCTGCAATGCACTTCTTGTAACCTTAGCCGGATCTACGATACCAGCCTCTAACATATCAACATATTTTTCGTTTAATGCGTCAAAGCCAAAAGATGCTTTTTCGTTATCCTTTAACTTTTCAACGATTACAGAACCCTCTAAGCCTGCGTTTGCAGCAATCTGCTTAACCGGCTCTTCGAGAGCTTTTAATACAATCTGAATACCTGTTTTTTCATCGCCAGATGTAGTATCTAACAGCTTTTCAACTGCGCTGATTGCCTTGATGTAAGATGTTCCACCACCTGCAACGATACCCTCTTCAACTGCAGCCTTTGTTGCAGCTAAAGCATCTTCGATGCGGAGCTTCATTTCTTTCATTTCGGTTTCTGTTGCAGCACCAACCTTGATAACCGCTACACCGCCTGACAATTTTGCCAAACGTTCCTGCAGTTTTTCACGGTCAAATTCAGATGTAGTTTCTTCGATCTGTGCTTTAATCTGAGCAACACGAGCTTTAATAGCTTCCGGATCGCCAGCACCGTCAACAATGATGGTGTTTTCTTTCTGAACCTTAACCTGACGAGCACGGCCAAGCTGTGTAATCTGAGTTTCTTTAAGGTCAAGACCTAATTCTTCAGTAATAACCTCGCCGCCTGTTAAGGTTGCGATATCTTTAAGCATTTCTTTTCTTCTGTCGCCAAAGCCAGGAGCTTTTACTGCAACACATACGAAAGTACCACGCAATTTGTTAACCAAAAGTGTAGCTAATGCTTCACCCTCGATATCCTCTGCGATGATTAACAGCTTTTTGCCCTGCTGAACAATCTGCTCTAAAACAGGGAGAATATCCTGAATGTTTGAAATTTTCTTATCAGTGATTAAAATGTAAGCATCGTCTAAAACAGCTTCCATTTTGTCAACATCTGTTGCCATATAAGGAGAGATGTATCCACGGTCAAACTGCATACCCTCAACAACCTCTGAATATGTTTCAGCTGTTTTTGATTCTTCAACAGTAATAACACCGTCGTTTGTAACCTTTTCCATAGCGTCAGCGATGAGTTCGCCAACCTTTTCGTTAGCTGCAGAGATAGATGCAACACGCGCGATATCATCTTTGCCCTTTACCTTCTGGCTTGTTGAAATAACATAATCAACAGCAGCCTGTGTTACACTTGCAATACCCTTTTTAACAATCATCGGATTTGCGCCTGCTGCGATGTTTTTCATACCCTCACGAATGAGTGCCTGTGCTAAAAGAGTAGCGGTTGTAGTACCGTCACCTGCAACATCATTTGTTTTGGTAGCAACTTCTTTAACGAGCTGTGCGCCCATATTTTCGAACGCATCTTCAAGCTCAACCTCTTTAGCGATGGTTACACCGTCGTTAGTGATGAGTGGAGAGCCAAATTTTTTATCTAATACAACGTTACGTCCTTTAGGTCCTAATGTAACTTTAACGGTATCTGCCAGCTGGTCAACACCGCTCTGAAGAGCTTTTCTAGCTTCTTCGCCGAATTTGATTTCCTTTGCCATGATTTTTTACCTCCGATATAATTATTCAATAACAGCTAAAACGTCGCTCTGCTTTAAGATGGTCATTTCTTCGCCATCAAACTTAACCTCTGTACCTGCGTATTTGCTTGTGATAACACGGTCACCAACTTTAAGCTCCATTTTAACTTCTTTTCCGTCGATAACCCCGCCCGGACCTACTGCAACAACCTCAGCAACCTGCGGTTTTTCTTTAGCAGTACCCGGCAGAACGATGCCGCTCTTTGTTGTTTCTTCTGTTTCAACCATTTTTATAACGACTCTGTCGCCTAACGGTTTAATAGTCATTTTAAAACTCCTCCTTTGGATATGTTACCTAAAATTTTCAGCTTGTTAGCACTCTTGCTATCCGAGTGCTAACACAAGTATTATATTACTCAATTATTAGGTTTTTGGCAAATATTATGAATTGTCAAATTTTTAAAATATCTCTTAAATACTCTCGTTTTCTTCATTTTTTATGCCATTTTATCTATTTTTATTCTTTAATAATAGTTTACAATTTCTTCATTAAATTTTGTATTTTTTTGAAGTAAGAACCAATAATTTCTTGCTTCAAATAGCTATTTTTGATATACTATAAAATAGGATAATATAGACAGGCGGTGTTTTTTTGGAAAATTTTGATGTTTTGGTTATAGGCGGTGGTGCGGCAGGTCTTTTAGCTGCAGGAACTGCGGCGGCAAATGGTGCTGTTACTGCTATAATCGAAAAAAATGAAAAGCTGGGTAAAAAGCTGTATATTACCGGCAAGGGTCGTTGCAACGTTACCAACTCTGCTGATATTTCAGAGTTTATTGCAAACACACCAACAAACGGCAGATTTTTATACAGTGCTTTTTCTGCATTTGCAAACACCGACCTTATATCACTTCTTGACCGCTACGGCGTAAAAACCAAAACCGAGCGTGGCGGCAGAGTTTTTCCTGAAAGCGATAAATCATCTGATATTATATCCGCTTTGTCAAAGTATGCTTTAGAGGCTAACGTAAAGAAAATACGTGCAAATGTTTCTGAGCTTTTAATTGAAGATAATAAAATTATTGGCGCAAAAACCGATAAAGGCGAAAAAATATATGCCAAAAAAATAATTCTGGCAACCGGTGGAGCATCATATCCGCAAACCGGCTCAACCGGTGACGGATATAAAATAGCAGAAAAAGCCGGGCATAGCGTTATTGCTCCAAAGCCATCGCTTGTGCCTTTAGTGTGCCGTGAGAAATATGTTTCTGAGCTTATGGGGTTATCTCTTCGCAATGCTGCAATCAGTGTAAAGAACTCAAACGGCAAAGAGCTTTATAGCGATTTTGGTGAGATGTTGTTTACTCATTACGGTGTAAGCGGTCCGATAATTTTAAGTGCAAGCGCACATATGAAGGATTTTTCTAAACCATATTCGCTTACGGTTGATTTAAAGCCTGCACTTAATCACGAGGTATTGGACAAACGCATTTTGCGTGATTTTTTGGAGCTTAAAAACAAGGATTTTGCAAACAGCTTAGATGCGCTTTTGCCCAAAAAACTGATTCCTGTTATTGTGAGATTATCGGGTATCGAACCGCACAAAAAGGTGCATGATATAACAAAAGAAGAGCGCACGGCTTTAGTAAATCTTTTAAAAGCATTTCCTTTAACCGTTGCAGGCACACGTCCGATAGCTGAGGCGATTATAACCTCGGGAGGAATTAATATTAAAGAGATTAATCCTAAAACTATGGAGAGCAAGCTGATATGCGGTTTGTATTTCGCAGGAGAAATCATCGATGTAGATGCCGTAACAGGCGGCTTTAACCTGCAGATTGCATTTTCTACCGGATATTTAGCAGGCGAAAGTGCGGCACAGGCTTGTTTTGATTTTTAAACTAATACTCGGAGGACAGTATGGAATATTTTGAAACTAAAGAGTTAGAAGAACGTGCGATTTTAGCAGGCGTTCATACCGGGAATATTGACCCTCTTTCTGACTCGACCGAAGAATCGCTCGCTGAACTTGAGCGATTAGCAGATACCGCCGGAGCGCAGGTTGTGGGCACTATGCTTCAGAATCGTCCATCGGTTGATAATGCGTTATATTTAGGCGAAGGTAAGCTTGAAGAGTTGCGCTTGGCCTGCGAAGGACAGGATGCTAATCTCGTTATATTTGATGATGAGCTTTCGCCTATTCAATTAAGAAATATAGAGCGAGCGCTCGGTATAAAAGTAATAGACCGCAGTATGCTTATTTTAGATATTTTTGCTCGTCATGCAGTAACTCGTGAGGGTAAAATCCAGGTTGAGCTGGCGCAGCTTAAATATATGCTGCCACGACTTTTAGGCTTAGGAACACAGCTATCAAGACTCGGTGCCGGTATCGGAACAAGAGGGCCCGGTGAAACAAAGTTAGAAACCGACCGTCGTCACATCCGCAGAAGAATAGGGCATTTGCAGGCAGAGCTTAAAGAAATTAAAAATCACAGAGAATTATTAAGGCGCAGACGTGAAAAAGATAATACTGTTGTTTGTGCTTTGGTTGGATATACAAATGCAGGCAAGTCTACACTTTTAAATGCGCTTACCGGTGCAGAGGTTTTGGCTGCAGATAAACTGTTTGCCACACTCGACCCTACCATTCGTGCTTTAGAGCTGCCAGATGGCAGGATGCCCATGTTAGTTGACACAGTTGGGTTTATAAGAAAGCTGCCGCATCATTTAATTGAGGCATTTAAGTCTACATTAGAAGAGGCAGTCTTTGCAGATCTTTTGATAATAGTTATTGATAGCTCAAGCAACGAATTTGAGCAGCACATTCAGGTAGTTAATAGTATTTTAAAGGACATTGGTGCAGGCGATAAACCGAAAATTTATTTATTTAACAAAGCAGACGCAAAGCCTGACGGTCTTGTTTTACCATCGGCGCTTAGCGATGCTGATTGCGTTTTAGAGGTAAGTGCTAAATCTGGTTTAGGAATTGAAAAATTTATAGAAACCTTAGCAGATATATTGCCTGGTAAAAAGCAGAAGGTAAAGGTTTTAATTCCGTATAGCGAGGGTAGTGTTCTTTCTGTTTTGCATCGTGACCAGACTGTTTTATCAGAAAGCTACGAGGCAGACGGAACATTGGTTGAGGCATTTGTGGATGCGCAGGGGTATACGGCTATAAGAGATTATTTGGTATAGGTTACTGCTGGAAATACAAATTTTGGTTAATATATTAATGATATGTTTTTAGTATAGTGGCCAGCCTCCTCTACGGCCAGCAAATTTGCACGAACAAAATATTGAAAACGTAGGGAAGGGCCTTGGTCCTCCCGTATGAGTTTAAGGCAGGAGCAAGCCCCTGCCCTACATTGTTTAACAAACATCTTTATAGATATGCCAAAATTTGCAACATCGGAGGTACTAATGGACAAAGGAATGACATATAAAACCATAATGTGCGAGGCGGTAAGTGAGCTTATTGAAAAAAAATCTCGTTTTATTGCTGCGGCAAAACCTGTAACGACCGAGCAGGATGCGTTGGATTTTATAAATAGTAAAAAATCTAAGTATTATGACGCTACGCACAATGTTTATGCGTATATTATAAGCGAAAACAATATTGCCCGTTTTTCTGACGACGGCGAGCCTAGCGGAACGGCAGGTATGCCGGTTATGGAGGTCCTTAAAAAAGAGGGATTGACTGATTTGGTTGTTGTGGTAACTCGATATTTTGGCGGAACTCTGCTCGGTGCAGGCGGACTGATAAGGACTTATGGCAAAAGTGCACGTGAGGGTATTTTAGCTGCACGAATAACAGAAAAAGTTTTTTGCCACGAGGTAAGAGTTGCCGCAGGGTATGAGTGGTTAGGAAAGCTACGGCATATGATTGAAAATGGCGATTATATTTTAGGCGAAATTGAATACGCAGAGCAAATTATTGTTAATGTTTCGATAAGATATAATTTGCTTGAAAAATTTAAAAAGGAATTGACAGAATTATCTAATGGTGCACTAACAGCCGAGGTTTTTGGTTGTAGGTATGTTGATAAAGAAATTATAAAATAATAGTTATAGAATTAAAAAAAGGCACATATTGTGCCTTTTTTATTTTTGCAAAAAATCATTTTATATTGACTGGCTTTGTCTAACCATTCTTAACTGGGAAAGATAAACCCTGCCATGCAAATTAGAATAATACAAAAAAGAGAGGATACCTAAGTATCCTCTCTTGAATTGTTAATCTTAGAGATTAAGCTAACGGAGCATCAGAAGCTACAGGAGCGTCAGAAGCTACAGGAGCGTCAGAAGCTACAGGAGCATCAGAAGCTACAGGAGCATCAGAAGCTACAGGAGCATCAGAAGCTACAGGAGCGTCAGAAGCTACAGGAGCGTCAGAAGCAGCCGGAGCTGATTCTGAAGGAGCAGCTGATTCTTCTTCTTCAGCTGTTGCTGTCTGATAAGCGATAGCATCAACGATTTCGTCATCTTCTAATCTGATGATTACGTTGTAAGTATATGTTACACCGCTCTTCTTCAAGCTTGAAAGTGCTGAGTAACCGGTTACAGCGTTCTTACCGCTACGTGCAGTGTTGTAGATTGCAACAGTGCCAACAGCGTCGCCCTTAGCGAATGAGTAGTCAGAACCATCAACTACAATGTACTTAGCTTCTTTGTCGTCGATGTTACCAGCTACGTATTTAACAGTAGCAGTGTCGTGATCATCAGTTAAAGTAGCAACTTTAGTTGTTTTGTTGTAATCAGCAACCTTAGTTGCTCTTAAGATTTCGTCGCCAGAGAGTGTGTACTGGAAGATATCACCAGCAGCAATACCATCTAAGTCGTCGCAATCTTCGCTTACTACGTAAGATAAGAATTCACCATTCTGGAAGAAGCTGATCTTGATCTGGTCGTTAGATACTGTAGAAGTACTAACTGCAACAGCAAGAGCAGATTTCTTGTTAGTTTCAACGCCTTCTGTTACGAAAGCAACACCGATTTCGTTGTCACGAACATCGAAGAGGTACGGTGTACCGTAAACGCCGTCTTCATCTAAAGCGTCGAACGGAAGAATTTCGATAGCATTTTCATCGAAGTTCCATTTGCCGTCTTCTAATTCAGGCTCAGCATAAACGAGAACTGATTTAGCTGTGATGAATTTACCACCAAATTTTTCAGTATTCGGGTTGTAAGAACCAGAACCTGTAGCTACGCTGAATTCGTTCTTAGAAGCAACACCTTCAGCAAATCTGATTTCTTTGATTTCATCGTTAGAATTCAGTTTGTAGGTGATGAAACGATCTTCGATAGAAGCAATAGCAGCTGCTTTATCAGCCTGATCGTCTACAGCAACTTTGATTTTACCAGTTGTACCGAAGTAAGCATCCTGTGCAGCGCCTTCTTTTACAGCAGATTTGCCGTATACGCCAGCAACTGTTTCATATACATAAAGTTTGTCAGCAATCTGATAGGTTGCTAAAGAACCATCAATTGTGTACATTTTGATTTCGTAAGATTTTTCGCCGAAAGAAGTATTGAAGCCAACAGCAGTTACAAAACCATAGTTTTTGCTTGCACCGTCTTCGCCTTCCCATTCAGTGTCAACATCATAGAGCTGACCATCGATTGTGAGGAAGAAACGAGCTACATCGCCAACTGCGAGCTTAGCGCCGTAGTTAACATATTCTTCACCGTTGATTACATATTCGCCATCGCCGAGGTCCTCTTCTACAGTACCTTCAACAGCGCTTCTTGTAACAACAATTGTCATTTCAACGATTTTGTCGTCGTTGATGTCGCTAACAGCAATCGGATTAGCAAGGATGTTAAGAACATCGTTTTCCTGGAGATCTTCGATACCGATTTCAGTACCATCTTCTAAGGTTAAGGTATAAGCGAAACCATCAGGTCTCTGATCACCAAGTTCGATATCAGCAACATCAGTTGTGATGATTGCATCTTCAAGATCTACTTCTTCAACGAGCATGTAGATGTAAGATGTAATAAATACTTTGCTGTAATCTTCGCCTTTGTTAGCCATTAATACAACCTTACTAGCTGAGTTCGGGATGTCATTAAACCAAGATTCAGCTTCAGTACCTTCAACTTCAACACCGTTTACATAAACAGTGATTTTGTCTTCAAAGTCGAGTTCTTCAGGACGAAGATCGTCTTCGCTCTCGTAGTACTCAAATGTTAATGTGTCGTAGTCAACTTTTGCATCGTTAAGACCATCAACGATTTCAAGAGTTTCAACAGAAGTTGTATCTAATACAACAGATTTAACAACTAAATCGCCATCTTCGTCAGCGATGTAAGCGATAACGTTTGCACCGAGGAAATCAGATGCGCCGCTTTCACCTTCGAAAGGTTTAACAGGGATGTAGTATCCTTTTTCTTCAGTACCTTTTGTTACAGAATTTAACTCACTTGCAATGTTGCTCCAAGAGAAGTCAAATGTGTTAGTTACTTTAAGATCAACTTTCTTACCAGCTTTTGTAGCAAGTTTTTCGTCACTTAAAGCAGTAGCTTCAACAGAAGCTTTAACTTTGATGATTTCGAGGTATTCGCTGAGCATGGTCTTTCTGCCGTACTCTTTGTCGTCATCATAGATAACATACTCGTCATCACCGCTTAAAGAATACATGTTAGCATCCATGAGCGGTACATCTAAAGCGTTGTAAACCATAACAGCAACAGCGCTTCTAGGAGCGTTAGCAGCACCTGTTAAGCTTACGCCTTTTGTGATGCCGTTAGAAGCAGCTACTACCAGGTAACCAGTAGGATAACCACCCTTACGTGCAGCTAAAGGTTCGTAGCCTAAAGCAACAACTAACATTTTGATAGCTTCTTCGTATTTAACCGGAGCGTCCGGATCGAAGATGCCTTCGCCTTTACCATTTACGATGCCTAACTGTGCAGCCCAGTTGATGTAACCAGAAGCCCAGTGTTCAGCAGCAACGTCATTAAATGATGTTGTGCCAGCAGCACCTTTTGCAGCGTTTTCCTGTCCCATAGCGCGGCAAACAACAGCTGCGAACTCAGATCTTTTGATTTCAGCGTCAGGGTTGAAGTTGCCCTGTTCGTCGCCTTCTAAGATAGCGAGATCAGACAGCACGTTTACTGCTTCGCTATAAGCAGCAGTTGTGTCTACGTCTCCGAAATCCTTAGCAGTAACAACAGCAAATGAAGATACGAGCATTGCAACTGTAAGAACTACGGAAATCAGTTTTTTGAGATTTTTCATAGTTTCTCAAATCCTCCCTTATAATAATTTAAAAATTTTAACCGAAAGAGATATGTAGTTGCGTGAAACTTGTTCCTCTTTCAAAAACAAGAGCCACGACTGAAGATAGAGATATAACTCTACCTTGATTATGCATTGATTATATCACTAAAAAATCGGATAGTCAATGCCTGATTTGCAGTTGTAATAAAACTGTAAAAAACGCCTGCAAATCTGTATGCAAACGCACTTTGGTGTGTGTTTGCATTTGGCATTATGCGCATATGGGCGCACAATAACCACTTTATTTATTTTAATCTTAAATTTTGCAGTTGTCAAGGGTTTTTTGCGCTTTATTGCTTTTTTTTGCCGTTATTTTTTGCCATAAACAATATGGCGGAAAAAAATTTTACCAAATACAATATGTTGTGTTTTTATTTTTTTATGTAATTTTTATTTAATATTTATATATATTATATATTAAATAAGGAAGCTTTTACTTATTTTTTTGGGACCTGCAAGTTTTTTATTTTGAAAACATATAATAAACCATTGATTCAGGAGGTGCTTTTATATGTTTTCATCTGTTGCCGTTATGTTAATTTATTTTTTACGTTTTGGAGCCTTTTTGCTTTCGTATGTATCTAATACACATTCTTTTCCTAAGCCGTTATCGCCAAAAGAAGAGGAGCATTACTTAAATCTTTCATACAAGGGTGATGAAAATGCAAAAAATATTTTAATAGAACATAATTTGCGATTAGTTGCGCATGTTGTTAAAAAATATGCTCCCGGACCAGGATATGACAGCGATGATTTGGTATCGGTCGGCACAATAGGACTTATTAAGGCGATAAATTCATATGACGGAACAAAAAAAACAAGACTTGCTACATATGCCGCAAGGTGCATCGAAAACGAAATTTTAATGCTTATGCGTAAAAACAAGAAAAATTTGCAGGAAATTTCGCTTAACGATAGTCTTGGGCATGATTCTGACGGAAACGAGGTGACTTTTATGGAGATTTTGCCTGCTGAAGACGAAGAAATTGCTACAACAGTGGGGCTTAATATGGATATTAAAAAATTATACTCGTACATAGACCGCTGTTTGGAGGGAAGAGAGCGTGAAATTATTATTTTGCGCTACGGACTTAGCGATAAGCCATATACTCAGCGTGAGATTGCAAAGGCGATGGGGATTTCGAGGTCGTATGTGTCGAGGATAGAGAAAAGGGCATTGGAAAAGCTGAATGCCTGTTTTAATAATGACTGTGGCGGGATGTAGAAAAAAGCGCAGGGACACCCCTGCGCAAATTATATTCTTTTTAATATGAAAAATCGTCTGGTTTTTTATCTGTTCTGCCAAAATAGTACAGAATTGCATCAACTGTACGGCGTGATGCGTATCCGTCGCCGTACGGATTGACTGCGTGTGACATTTTGTCGTATTCTGCCTTGTCATCTAAAAGACTGTTTGCAAGCGAAACGATTGTTTCTTCGTTAACTCCTGCAATTTTAACAGTTCCTGCATCTACCGCCTCGGGACGTTCGGTTTCGTTACGCAAAACCAAAACAGGCTTGCCGAGTGACGGCGCTTCTTCCTGCAGTCCACCGGAGTCTGTCATAACCATATAACAACGTGCCATAAGATTATGCAATTCTTCAACGTCCATCGGGTCAATTAAATGTATTCTGTCGTGGTCACCTAAAATTTTAAACGCAACCTCACGCACTGCAGGATTTAAGTGTACAGGATACACAACCTCGACATCGGGGTGGCTGTCTACCGCACGTTTAATTGCTCTGCATATATTATGAAGCGGTTCGCCCAGATTTTCTCTTCTGTGTGCCGTCACCAAAATAATGCGTTTGTTTTTATAATCCAATGTCTGTAAAAACTCATTTGCAAACACGTAGTCTTCTTCGACGGTTGCTTTTATTGCATCTATTACCGTATTTCCGGTGATGTAGATAAGCTCTTCGTCAACCAACTCACGCAAAAGATTTTGCTTGTTATTCTGAGTCGGTGCAAAATATATATCTGTAAGCGAAGTTGTAAGCTTACGGTTCATCTCTTCGGGGAAGGGTGAATATTTGTCGTATGTTCTTAAGCCCGCCTCGACGTGACCGACCTTTGTTTTGCAATAAAATGCAGCTAAAGCTCCTGCAAAGGTGGTTGAGGTATCGCCATGAACCAAAACAATATCAGGCTCTACCTTTTTTATTACCTCTTCTAAGCCGGTAAGAGATTTTGAGGTTATGCCGGATAAGGTCTGTGCCTGCTGCATTATGTTTAAGTCATAATCTGGGGTTATATCAAAACGTGCTAAGACCTGGTCTAACATCTGTCTGTGCTGCGCAGTTACGCATACTATTGATTCTATTTCGTCTCTTGATTCAAGCTCTTTAACAAGAGGCGCCATTTTAATAGCCTCGGGTCTTGTGCCGAATACTGTCATTACTTTTAATTTATTCATAAAATGCCTCCGGATTTTTTATTTGTTCTTAGAGGATATTTATTAAAGAAGCCGCAGCAATGTGATTCCATTTGCTACCGTTCTTTTTTGGAGGGGTGGACGGAAAATAGTGCAGATTGGACAAACTGAACCCGTAGGGGTTACCCAAAGCTGTACGTTGGTACAGCGAGAGGTGAAGTTTGTTCAAAACACAAGGCGTTTTATTAAAGAAATTCGTTAAACGACGAATTTCTACCTTAAGTCTAGTTTTATTTAGGCTTGGTATTTGTGTTCAAAAAAGTTTTGTTAAGCTTTTCTTTTGCCTTGTGTGGTGTGCGCATTTTGCTACACCCTCTTTCAGCTTTATTTCTGCTCGCTATCATCACCTGACCTAACAAAAACAACAGGCTCGTTGTCAGCTTGAGGTTCGTCGGTTTCATTTACTTTTTCTGTTTCGCTTTCATTTGAATTAACGTGGTTTACAACTCCGACGGTGATAACTAAAAACAATACCACAGAGAAAATTAAAATCATTGCTCTTGTTAAGCCGGAAAGCAGAATAACTATTCCGCTTATTGCAAGCATCGCAGACAAGCCATATAAAATAACTACTGTTTTACGATGTGAAAAGCCTTTGTCTATGAGTCTGTGGTGCAGATGTCCTCTGTCAGGAGTCATTATGCCCTGACCCTTTGCAAGTCTTCTTAAAATTGCAAAGGTTGTATCGAAAATAGGCAGACCTAAAACCAAAAGCGGCACCATAAATGCCACGTATGTTTTAAACGGTCCCTGAATTGATATGCAGGCTAATATAAATCCTAAAAACGTTGAGCCGGTATCGCCCATAAATATTTTTGCAGGATTAAAGTTATACGGTAAAAATCCGAAGCATGCACCCGCCAACGCCGCAGCTAAAACAAGCAGAGTCAAGCTCGTATTATGCGAAATTAAAAGTATTGACAAAAGCGCAACCGCCGCTATTGATGACACACCAACAGCCAGACCATCTAAGCCGTCAATTAGGTTTACTGCATTGGTAATACCCACAATCCAGATAATACTTGCGCCAATAGATAACCATTCGGGAAGTCTTATCAGCTCATCGGGCGAAAACGGATTTGAAATTGCAAAAACTCTTACATTTAAAAATACAGGAATTGCAGCTGCTAAAATTTGAATAATAAATTTAAGTTTAGCAGGCAAAGGCTTTCTGTCATCAAAAATACCTAAAACCGTTATTATTATGCTGCCGATAAGCATTCCTATTAATCCCCAGTTTATGCTGCCTGATGGCAATGTGAACTCACTAAAGCACAGCACTGCCACGAAAAATCCGTAAAAAATTGCAAGTCCGCCCAAAAGAGGCATTGCCTTTTTGTGCATACGACGTTTATCTTTAGGAACATCGACCGCTCCTATTTTAAATGCCAGCTTTATTACGAGGGGGGTTGCTGCATAAGATATTATAAGTGCCACTATAAACGCAAACGTAATGTTAAGTCCGCCTGTGTTTGACATTAATCTTTCACTCCTCTTTTGTTTTAAAAACAAAAATTGTTGCTTATGTTAAATAAAATTCGAAAAATTCAGCATTATTATACTGAATTATATACCTAAATGTAAATTTTGTCAATATAAAGGGGATTGGTTTTGATATATCGCTATCCTTGACATTTATTTTTGTAAAAAGTATAATATATTAAAAAAGATATAATAGAAAGGATATTCTATGAATATTTTAGCAATAGGTGATATCGTAGGCGATTCGGGAACTGATATGTTTTTAGACCATATCGACGAATTAAAAGAAAAATATAAAATTGATTTTTGTGTTGTAAACGGCGAAAATGCTTGCTCAAACAACGGAATTACACGAAAAAAAGCAGAAATGCTTTTATCAGCAGGCGCAGATGTTATTACGCTAGGCAACCACAGCTTTCGTCAGAAAGAGGCAGTACATCTTCTTTTAAATAACGAATGTGTCGTAAGACCGATTAACTATCCTGAAGGCACCCCAGGCAGAGGCTTTACAGTAGTTCAGAAAAACGGCAAAAAAATTGCAGTTATAAACGCACTCGGCAGGATTTATTTAGATTATTGCGACTGTCCGTTTAAAGAGACCTTAAAAGCAGTTGAAAGCTTAAAGGCAGACATAATTTTAGTTGATTTTCACGCTGAGGCAACAAGTGAAAAAATATCTATGGGATATTATTTAGACGGCAAGGTTACTGCAGTTTTCGGTACGCATACACACGTGCAGACCGCCGACAGCCGTGTTTTACCTAAGGGCACAGGATATATAACTGATTTAGGTATGACAGGCCCTTATTATTCGTGCTTAGGTGTTAAAAAAGATATAACCATCACACGTTTTTTAAGCTGTATTCCACAGCGGTTTGAGTTTGCCGATGGCCCCAGCCAGCTTAACGGAGCTGTTTTTTGCGTCGATGACGAAACCAACCGCACGAAAGAGGTTATTCCCGTTGCAATTTGGCCAAATGCACGATAATAAGTGTGTATATTTTTAATTACTATTTACGGGCAGAAAGGCTTTGGAAATTTCTATGAATAAAACCGAAATGCGAAAAAAATATCTTACTTTGCGCAAGCAAATGCCAAAAGAAGAGCTATACTCTAAAAGTGAGCAGATTTTATCGTCTCTTTTATCGCTTGATGCGATTAAAAAGGCAAAAACCGTAATGCTTTATATAAGCTATAATCAAGAGGTTGATACGCATCCGCTTATAAATGCCTTAAAGGATGCAGGCAAAAATGTGTGCGCACCAATTTGCGACACCGATACTTGTGAAATGACCGCTTTTTATATTGACGGATTTGATTCTTTAGTCAGCGGTGCGTACGGAATTTTAGAGCCAAAGCCAGAAAACAAGGCAAACGAAGAAGACATTGACTGCGTTATTGTGCCTGGCTGTGTTTTTGGTCGTAACTTTGCCAGAATAGGCTATGGAAAAGGATATTACGACAGATTTTTACCCAAAGCCAAAAATGCTGTAAAAATAGGTCTTTGCTATGATTTTTGTTTGGTTGATGAAGTTAGCGCCGACCGCTATGATGCATTTGTTGATATAATAGTTACCGAAAAAGAGGTGCTCGTAAAATGAATATCTTATATTTTGACTGTATGTCGGGCATAAGCGGTGATATGGCTGTCGGAGCATTTTTGGATATGGGAATTGACCCCAACAGCTTAGCTTGTGAATTATCTAAGGTTGAGCTTGATGCCGTTTATGACATTGAGGCAGAAAAAGTCTCAAAAAGCGGTGTTCGTGCAACGGCATTTAACATTTATGTTGATAAATCACGCAGTATTTATGATTTTGAAGATACCGCACAAATAATTTTAAAAAGCAAGCTTGACAGTCGTGCTAAAAAACTGTCACTTTTAATTTTAAAAAATTTTGCAGATGCTAAAGCACGTGTTTACGGCTTAAATCAGTCCTGTTTAAAGGGCGAGGATGCCGTTCGTGCGATTGTTAATATGCTATCGGCAGCAATTTGTGTATCTATGCTCGGTGCTGATAAAATTATAAGCTCGCCTTTAACCGAGGGTTTAGGGTATGCTATGACAGATAGCGGTCTTATGAGAGTTCCCGTTCCTTTAGTTACCGAGCTTTTAAAAGATTCGGGCGCACCAATTGAAATCTGCTCTGAAAAAACACAGCTTATAACCCCCACTGGTGCGGCAATAATTTGCTCGCTGGCTCAGGGATTTGACGAAATGCCGTCTATGACGGTAAGTGCAACAGGCTTTGGCGCAGGGAAAAAGGATTTGGATTCACGTGCAAACATACTGCGCATTATAATGGGCAGAAACGAGCCTGTATTTTATGAAGAAAGTATGTGTCTGCTCGATACTGACAGCGCATATTCAAAACCTGGATTTTTAAACTCTTGTAAATAAAATATGAAATTTTTATATGATAATTTGCTTTTGGCAAAATGATATGTTATACTAATGACAGAAATATTAGGAGGGGTTTTAAGTGGACGTATTTTTAGAATACTTATTAGAGAAAAAAAGCACAATGACAGATGTGCTTAAAAAATTAGGAGTTGTTTTAGCAGCATTTGTTTTAATGATTATTGTAATAAACATACTGGCTATGTTCGGACCGTTTGTTACATCTTATATGCCGCTTTTTTTAGCAGGTATTGTTTATGCAGCGTATATTGTTATGCGCAATTTTAATCTTGAATATGAATATATCTTTACTAACGGCGATTTGGATATTGATATAATAAAAAGCCGAAAAGTAAGAAAACGTCTTACAAATCTTAACACAAAGCAGATCGAAATTATGGCAAGAAAAGACAACGATGTTTATAAGCGTGATTTTGAAAGCGAAGCAATTGCCAAAAAATACGATGCTGTATACAACCCGTCAAAGGGTGATATTTTCTGCGTTATTTATAACGTTGACGGTGTAAGAAGTATGCTCACTTTTCAGCCTCCTGAAAAATTGGCAGAGGCTATGAAGAAGATGAATCCGAGAGCGGTAATTTTGGATTAATAATAAAATGCATAATGCGAAAATGGCTTCCCCTGAGGCGAGGCTCGTAGTGACTGATAAGGTGTTGTAGGGCAGGGGCTTGCTCCTGCTGAGATATTTTATACGGAAGGACCAAGGCCCTTCCCTACGTTTCCATCTCATTCGAGCGACTACACCACCCATCTTGCCTTCGACTCGGTCGGAGATAAATACTCACCGTCGGCAAGCATCTTCTCTTAATTGTAGAAACTTGAACATTTGCTTTCACCTTTTACTTGAAAATTTTTAAAATAGGGGGCTGTAAAAATTTTTACAGCCCTTTTACTAAGGAATTGAAAAAGGAGCACATATATGAACGCTGAAATAATCGCCGTAGGCACTGAATTATTGCTTGGTGATATTTTAAACACCAACGCACGTTTTTTATCACGTGAGTTATCAGGTCTTGGCATAGATGTTTATTATCAGGAGGTTGTGGGCGATAACCCCGACCGCTTAAAATCTGTTATACACACGGCAATCCGCCGTTCTGATATTGTTGTTTTATCAGGTGGTTTAGGTCCTACCGACGATGACCTTACAAAAGAAACTGTTGCAGATTATTTTAATCTTCCGCTTTATTTTGACGAGCAGGTTATGGCTGAAATGACAGAATATTTAAGAGGAAGACATATTGTGCCGTCAAATAAAAAACAGGCATATATCCCCGAGGGTGCAAAAATTATTCACAACAACTACGGAACAGCTCCCGGAATTATAATCGAACAGGATGAAAAAATTGTTATTATGCTGCCCGGACCTCCGCGCGAGCTTGAGCCTTTGTTTTCAGAGCAGGTTAAGCCGTATCTTGACGCTAAATCTGACTATATTATGAAGTCAAAGGTGTTAAGAATTTTTGGTCTTGGCGAATCTTCGGCAGCAGAAAAAGTAAGAGATTTAATGGAAAGCGCAAATCCCACACTCGCCCCCTATGCTAAAGACAGCGAAGTCATCTTAAGAATAACCGCAAAGGCTAATACAGATGCTAGAGCTGATAAATTAATTGACGAAATGTATAAAAAGGTAAACGACAGAATCGGCGAATATATCTACGGCTTTGATGATGACGAAATGAAAGCTGTTTTGTGCCGCCTCCTCACTGAAAAAGGCAAAACCATAGCGGCTGCAGAATCGTGCACGGCAGGACTTTTTTCTGCTATGATAGCAGATAATCCCGGTGCATCGGCAGTTTTAAACGAGGGTATTGTAACCTATTCAAATGAGGCAAAAGAAAAATATCTGGGTGTTTTACACGAAACACTTGAAAAATATGGCGCAGTCAGCGAGCAAACCGCACGCGAAATGGCAGAGGGCATTAAAAAAGCGGCTAAAAGCGATATTGGTGTCGGCATAACAGGCATTGCAGGTCCTGACGGTGGAACACCTGAAAAGCCCGTAGGACTGGTGTATGTTGGTATCGCATACGACGGCGGTTGCGAGGTTTTAAAGCTCAATTTAATCGGCACTCGTCAGAAAGTCAGATATGCGGCTGTATTAAACGCAATGAATGCCGTAAGAAAAATTCTTTTAAATAATGCTTAAAAATTCCTGAAAATCTACTTGACGAACGACAATTGTTGCGTTATAATATAATCAAATACAGAACATACGTTCGTAAAAGATAAAGCAATAAGGAGATAGTAATATGGCACTTGAAAGAAAGACTGTTGTGGCTAAAAAAGTAACTACCGAGTCAAATGCAAATAAAAAAGAAGCTTTAGAAATGGCTATGAGCCAGATAGAAAAAACCTTTGGTAAAGGCTCTGTTATGAAATTGGGCGAAGAAACCAGAATGAATGTCGAGGCTATTCCGACCGGCTCTTTAAGCCTTGACTTAGCTTTGGGAATAGGCGGTCTGCCACG
>JAFQAG010000268.1 GCA_017416985.1 Clostridia bacterium | reverse complement strand
GAAGAGGATGTTGCCTTTGCACCTGAAAATTTAGGTGTGCCATCTGAAGAAATAAGAGAACGTGTTGACTCCGCATTAAAAGCAGTCGGGATGTATGAATACCGAAAACATGCACCGCATCGTTTATCAGGCGGACAAAAACAGAGAATTGCAATTGCAGGTGCTATCGCTATGCGTCCTAAATGCATTGTTTTAGATGAACCAACAGCGATGCTTGACCCTCAGGGACGTAAAGAGGTTATAAGCACAATTAAAAAGCTAAAAGATGAGGGGATGACCGTTGTTTTAATAACTCATTATATGGACGAAGCCACGAAAGCGGACCGTGTAATAGTTATGGATAAAGGAAATGTAGTTTTAGACGATATTCCCCGAAATGTATTTAAAGAAGTTAAGCTTTTAAAGAAGATAGGACTTGATGTTCCGCAGGTAACAGAACTGCTATATGACTTAAAAAAAGCAGGTCTTCCTGTTAATTATGATGTCTTAACTGTTGAAGAGTGCGCAGACGAGCTTACAAAAATTTTGTTATAACTGTTTTAACCTACAAACCGATTGGGAGATATTAAAATGGGAATTAAGATTCGAAATCTTGAATATATTTATATGCAGGGCAGTCCGTTTGAAAAAAAGGCTCTTTCGGATATAAATTTAGATATTGCTGACGGAGAATTTGTCGGACTTATCGGGCATACCGGTTCAGGAAAATCAACGCTAATACAGCATTTAAACGGTCTTTTGGTGCCACAGATAGGTGAAATTGAAGTTAACGGCATAAGCACAAAAGAAAAGGGTGCCGAGCTAAAAGAACTGCGTCAAGAGGTTGGTTTGGTTTTTCAGTATCCTGAACACCAGATTTTTGAAGAAACTGTTTATAAAGATGTCGCATTTGGCCCAAAAAATATGGGACTTAGCGAAAATGAAATACACGAACGTGTTGTCGAAGCGCTTACTTATGTTGGTTTAGACGATTCGTATTATGAAATGTCGCCATTTGAGCTTTCTGGCGGTCAAAGACGAAGAGTAGCCATTGCAGGTGTTTTAGCTATGCGTCCTAAAACCTTAATTTTAGACGAACCAGCAGCAGGACTTGACCCTGCAGGCAGAGAAGAAATATTGACGCAAATAAGAGCTTTGTATTTAAAAAGTAAAATGACAGTAATTTTGGTTTCTCATTCAATGGAAGATGTAGCACGAATTGCTAACCGAATTATTGTTATGAATGACGGTAAAATCGCAATGGATGGCAAGGTATCAGAAATATTTTCACGTGGCGATGAACTTAAAAATATGGGCCTTGATGTTCCTCAGGTCAGCGCTTTGGCGACTGAACTCATAAAAAGAGGAGTAAAGCTTGATTCGAATATTTATACAATAGAACGTGCAAAAGCTGCAATTATGCTTTTAGCTAAAGAAAAAAGGGGAGCGGAAGAATGCTGAAGGATATAACACTCGGACAATATTTTCCTATCGAATCGCCGCTTCACAAAATGGACCCAAGAACAAAAATTTTAGGTCTTGTGTTTATGCTTATTGCAATTTTTGTGGCAAACGGATTAATTGGATATTTAGCAGTTACGGCATTTACCTTGCTTGTTGTTTTAATGTCTAAAGTGCCGTTTAAAACATATTTTAAGGGGCTTAAACCTATCTGGTTTATAATTATCTTTACCGGAGTTTTAAATTTCTTTTTAACCCCGGGAACCAAAATATATATAGGCGATTTTTCAACCGGAATGACAATTGAAGGCGTAATTTTAGCGGGCAAAATGGCGTTAAGGCTTGTTCTTTTAATAATTTCAAGCTCTGCACTTACCTATACAACTTCACCGATTTCATTGACAGATGGAATCGAAAAGTTGCTGCTTCCGTTTTCTAAAATGGGTCTTCCGGCGCACGAGCTTGCAATGATGATGAGTATTGCTATAAGATTTATCCCTACATTGATTGAAGAAACTGAAAAAATATCAAAAGCACAGCAGGCAAGAGGTGCAGATTTCGATTCAGGCAACATTATTAAAAGAGCTAAAGCTTTGGTTCCTATGCTTGTTCCGCTCTTTATAAGTGCTTTTCGTCGTGCTGATGAGCTTGCTGTTGCAATGGAAAGCAGATGCTATCGTGGCGGAAACGGAAGAACCAGACTTAATCCGATTAAATTTAAAAAGATTGACCTTATAACAGCAATAATTTTTGTAATATTTTTCGGTATAGTAATTGCGCTCAGATTCATATAAGTCAGGCGGTGGAATTTTGCGAAGAAATTATAAAATGCATATAATGTATGATGGCACAGATTTTGGCGGCTGGCAAAGACAAAAAAATGCTGTAACCATACAGGGCGAAATTGAAAAAGCACTTGGCATAATCACCAAAAACGAGATTTCGTTAATTGGCGCAAGCCGCACAGATGCCGGTGTACACGCATATGACTACGTGGCAAATGTTTTTTTAGATACAGACAAAGACAATTATTCAATATGGATGGGACTAAATGCACTTTTGCCTGAAGGAATAAGGGTTAAGAGCATAGAGCCGTGCGCAGATGAGTTCCATGCAAGATACGATGCGAAACATAAAACATATGTGTATAACATAGACAACTCAGGGTATTGCGATGTATTTACAAACAGATATATGTGGAAATACAGATATCCGCTTGACTACGAAAAAATGAAAGAGGCAGCAGGGCACTTTGTAGGTGTTCACGATTTTTCAGCATTTATGTCGCAAGGTGGAACAGCAAAAACCTTTACAAGAGAGATTTATTCAAATGACTTTGAAATCTTAGGGGACAAGCTTAAAATGACAATAACTGGCAACGGATTTTTATATAATATGGTAAGAATTATAGCCGGCACATTGGTAAGTGTTGGGCGTGGAGATATTAATCCAAGCGACATACCGGATATTATAGAATCAAAAGAAAGAAAACGTGCAGGAATTACTGCACCACCCGAAGGACTTATTCTATATAAGATTACATATTGACGGAGGGTCTTTATGATAAAACCTGTTAGAAAAAAGGGAACACATAAAATTTTATGGTCTGTGCTTATAGTTGCAGCGATTTTTCTAGTATGCACGGTGGCTGCATATTTAGCTTTTGTTATGCAAACAGAGGGCGAAAAAGAAACACCCATAAACGCATCACCTGTTGTTTCGGCAATGGATTTTGTTTTAGACCCCGGAATATCTT
>JAFQAG010000267.1 GCA_017416985.1 Clostridia bacterium | reverse complement strand
TGAAACACATGCCAAACTTAATTTGAAAGAATTAAGTGAAGAATATAGTTTAAAAGGGCTTTTTGTAAATGAACTTTTAAATAGAACTAAAGAATGTGATGAGGCACTTTTAAAACAGGCGCTCAGTTACGGTCTTGAAGCATTGTCGGGAGAGAAGGTGAAGCTTCCGTGATTATAACTAAAATAGAAATAGATAATTTTGGCAAGTATAAAAACTTTACACTTGATTTAAATGCCGGTTTGAACGTAATTTTAGGGCGGAACGAGGCAGGTAAATCTACTTTATGTGCGTTTTTATATGCTATGTTTTATGGTTTGCCGAATGAAAGCAAAAAACTAGGAATACGTGAGGATGCAAGAAAGCGATATCTTCCCTGGAGCGGCGATGCCATGTCAGGCACAGTATATTTTGAGCACGACGGACGCAGCTACATATTAAGTCGGAAGTTTGCCAAAACCAAAAGAGGCGATAAAGTTTCTTTAAAAGATGGAACAACCTGGGAAGAAATTGATGATATATCGGCAGATGACATAGGTCACAGGTTTTTAGGTCTGGGCGAAGGCGGATTTTTAAAAACCTTGTTTATAAGTCAGTTAGGTGCCGCTATTTCACCTGACGGTGATGATGAAGTATTAAAAAAACTGTCTAATTTAGGACAAAGCGGAGCAGAAGATACTTCATATCAAGCCGCATCAGCAGCTATCTTCAAGGCTCAGCACGAGATAATTTCAAAAAGCGAAAGAGCAGGTATACTCCCTCGCTTAGAGCAAGAAAAAGAGCAGCTAGAATACGAGTTGGCAGAATCTAAGCGTGTCAGCGAAAAATTTAAAAATGATGCAATTTTACAAAACCAGCTAAAGCAAGAAACTGAACAATTAAATGAAAATTTATCTGAACTTAAAAAGCAGAAAGAGCTTGCCAAGGCTCATCAACGAATGCTCGATGCACAAAAAACTAAAAATGAGCTTAATATTCTTAGCGAGCGCAAATCAGAAAACGATAAAAGAATAGAAGAACAACAGAAAAAACTTGATGAATGTAATAAGCAGTTTGAACAATATAAGTTTACAGAAAATATTTCGCAATCTGATTTAATTGCTTTAGCACAAACTGAAAATGAATTTAACAGCTTAAAAGAAGAATTAAGAGATATTGATGCATTAAAAGAGCGCTTAATTGTTTTAAAAGAGCAACAGCAAGAGTTGATAAATAAACAAAAACCTAGTATTAACATCAAAATGCTTATTATTGCTGCAGCTATTTCAGTGTTGGTAATAATTTTTGGCGTAACACTATCACTTGCTTATCTGATTTTATTACCCATAGGAATTTTATTTGGCGTTGGCTCTTTTATAGGCAGGTTTGGCTCTAAAACCAAAAAGGAAGAACTTGTTATTTTAGAAGATGAATGTAAAAAAGTAAGCCATAAATGTATTGTTGCAACAGACGATGGTTCAAACGGCAAAAAGGGATTTGTTACAGATGTTTTAAAAGAGTTGATAGAAGAGGGCAATAATTACGACCTTGTAATTGCAATCGGACCTTTGGTTATGATGAAATTTGTATCAAAACTTACAAAAGAGTATGGTATTAAAACAATTGTTAGTATGAATCCCGTTATGATAGATGGAACAGGTATGTGCGGAGGTTGCAGAGTAACCGTTGGCGGTGAAACAAAATTTGCGTGTGTTGACGGTCCTGACTTTGACGGACATTTGGTTGACTTTGATGAGGCAATTATGAGATCTAAAACTTTTAATAAACAAGAACAGCAAGCAAAAGAAGAGCATATTTGCAAAAGATTTGGAGGCGCTTTGTAATGCCTAATATGTCAAATGAAAGAG
>JAFQAG010000266.1 GCA_017416985.1 Clostridia bacterium | reverse complement strand
TCTATCTCGTATGTTACCCCTCGGGCAAAACATCTATATCATATAGCATTCCCAACGGCACTGTCGGGATTGATGGAGATGCATTTAACACAAGCTATCTCGAAACTATCACCATAAATAAAGATTTAGGATCTATCGGCACTTTCAACTGTAGCAACCTAAAAGTTATCAATGTAGAAGAAGGAAATGACGATTTTAAAGTTGTTGATGGTGTCTTATTCAGTGCTAACGGAAATATTCTTTTCTGTTATCCCGCAGAAAAAACCGGTACAAGCTATACCATTCCCGAAAATGTGTTTAGCATTGTCGGAAATGCATTTCAGTACAATACATATTTAGAAACTGTGGTTCTGCCAAAGAACCTGGACACAGTTGGCAGTTATGCGTTTTCTGGATGCTCAAATCTTAAAACAATCACAGTGCCTGCCTCTATGTATGAAATAGATTACTACACATTCAACGAATGTGTATCATTGGAAACTGTATACTACGAAGGAACAGAAGATGATTTTAAGAACATTTGGATTTACTCTGGTAACAACTATTTCAAAAATGCCAACATCATTTACAACTACAAATATGAAGAAGAGTCTCAAAATGACGGATACTACACTTACACAGTAACAGATGGTAATGCAATAATTACCGCTGTAGATACACTCATTTCAGGTGACACATTAATTATCCCTGATACTTTAGGCGGTTATCCTGTTACAGCTATCGGCAATTCTGCCTTTGCAGGATGCGAAAGTTTAACAAGCATAACGATCCCTGACAGCGTAACAAGCATTGGCGCCCAAGCATTTGAAAATTGCTTATCTTTAGAAACTGTATATTATCATGGAACAGCAGCAGAGTTTGCAAATATTGAAATAGGTATTCCCAACGATGCGCTTTCCTTGGCTGAAAAAATTTTCTTCCAATATGCAACATTCGACGGCTATTCGGTAAAATTAATTGATACCAAAGAAGACTACAAAATAATCCTTGCGCTTTATAACGAAAATCAATTAGTTGATATGCAACCAGTTGGATTTAAATTTGAAGACATCAATTTCACTTCTGTAAAGTCTTACGACACTGCAAAAATTTTGGTGTGGAAAGACCTAGGAAATTGTGTACCTGTAACAAACGCATTCGTTTTAACTGAACAATAAAATTACAGGCACTAATTAACGCAATTTTTCCAAAAAAGTCTTTAAAATCTGCATATAGACATCCTTGACAATGCATTATAAAAAACGTATAATAATAGCTATGAACTAATAAGGAGATGTAAATATGAGTGAAAATTGCAGTCATGATTGCAGTTCGTGCTCTGAGAACTGCTCATCACGCAAGCAAAATCCTGCCGATTTTTTAGAGGCTCCACATCCTATGAGCCACATTAAAAAGGTTATCGGTATTGTAAGTGGCAAAGGCGGCGTTGGTAAATCGTTAGTTACCTCGATGCTTGCCGTTGCTCAAAAGAAAAAAGGCTATCGCAGTGCGATTTTAGATGCTGACATTACAGGGCCGTCTATTCCTAAAGCATTTGGTATAACATCCAAGGCAGTAGGAACAGAGGACGGAATTTTGCCCACACGTACAAAAACCGGAATTGACATAATGTCAATTAATCTGCTTTTAGAAAACGATACCGACCCTGTTGTATGGCGTGGTCCGGTTATTGCCGGAACAGTAAAGCAGTTCTGGACAGACGTTATCTGGGACGATGTTGATTTTATGTTTGTCGATATGCCCCCGGGAACAGGCGATGTTCCATTAACAGTATTTCAGTCACTTCCAGTTGACGGAATAATTATTGTTGCTTCCCCTCAGGAATTAGTATCAATGATTGTTGAAAAAGCTGTTAAAATGGCAAAAATGATGAACATTCCTATTTTGGGCTTAGTTGAAAATATGAGCTATTTAAAATGCCCCGACTGCGGAAAAGAAATTAAAGTGTTTGGCGACAGTCATATTGAAGATATCGCTAAAGAGCATAGCTTGCCGCTACTCGCACGTATTCCGATTGACCCGGCACTAGCTTCTGCTTGCGATGCTGGAAATATTGAAGATTTTGAGGGTGACTATATAGATGCAGCAGCAAGCGCTGTTGATGCTTTAATTAAATAAAAATAAAGGGTTGCTGACGCAACCCTTTATTTTTATTTTTTTAACAATTCTTTTAATATATCAGGCAAATTCTCATCGTGCGTAGTTCTTGATGTTGAAAAACTGTTCACATCAGGCCCTGAAAATGTTATGTCGAATGCTCCATATCCGTTTTCGTCACGATGTGCATAATAACGGTTTGGTGTTATCTCGGTTACATATTTATAAAGCTTTAAAATCTCATCAGTATTATCAATTATTAAATCTGCATTTTCCTCTTTATCGACCTCTTTTGTAACCATAACCTTTGTATCGACATTATTTGTAAAATCATTTACAATCACTCTTACCTTGTTGTATCTTTCCGGGGCAGGGATTGCATCATATAATCCAAGCTCAGAAAGTACATTAATTGTATTTTCATACGATGGACGAACGCAATAGCTGTAATAATCTGTATAGCTGCCATAGCTTTCTTCTTTCGGAATTAAAATATCTGTTCCCTCGTAATACCACGGAATCCTCTCTTCTATCTCGATAGTTGTCAAGGTCGATTCGCCGTATGCAAACTCATCATATTTTGCATTTTCTATATCCTTTTTAAGAGCTTCGCAGATTTTATTTATCATCTCTTTATCTTCAGGCTTTTCTGCAAAATATTTGCGATAATTTCCGAATCTTGCATCTTCAATAGAAACCATTTCTACATTTTCTGTTTCGCCACTTGTTACAGGTAAAATATGCATTTTATATTCATCAGTTTCCATAATCGGCTTTAATAAATCCTGCTCATCTCGCAAGTTTACAGAGTATTGGCGAACAAGCTTTTTGCCGTTTTTAAGATTGTAGGTTATATAAATAGGGTCGATTGTATCTCTGCCGTTTTCTTTATCCTGTGTTTTAAAGCTATGGAACTTAATTACGTTTTCGATACCGTCTGCATCATATAGATTTGGAATATATGAGCCTTTCTCTATCTTTTGTGCTCCGTATATATTGCGCGTCTGTCTTAAATTTTCTATACTTTTTCCGGTTACAGATACACTTTCGATATCAATAACCTTTGGAACTCTTTTTTCAAAGCCGGTAATATCAACCTCGAACAATAAAACGAATGCCAAAGCAGATATTAAAAGCGCAGCTGCAGGCTTTATGCAGCCTTTTAAGGTAAATGCTTTTTTGGCAACCATATTTGCAATAACAAGCCCTAAAATGCCAAAGGGTAATATGAAAAACATACTCTTAACATCTGCAATTCCGGCAAGATAAAAATATCCTACTACACCCATACAAAGCGATACACCATAAACAAAAACAGGCTTAAGTTTAGGAAATGCAATTACCTCGGCGGTATTTTCTAAATCGCGCAATTTATAAACAACAAGCGACAACACTAAAAATATAATCGAGTATGCTAAATAAATAAGCGGATATGTTACTGTACATAATTTATCAATACCGAAATACAAAAAGTCGGTAGTTGCAGTAATGCCTGCACCATAAACATAATATCCGTGCAGATGCAAAGTCATAAGTCCTCTTATTGCAAGTTCGAAAGCAAGCGGCAATATTGCAAAAATATAAGTAAATATTATGTGCGCAACACTGTTTGCCGTAAACATTCCGATAAATACCGCAAACGAAAAGCCGATTATTGCATATGATATCTGAGTATGCGTCCATTGTGCTATATGAGCAACGCTTACAACCTGAGATATATACGGATTAGTTCTCATAATAAGCAAAATAGCTGCATTTATTAAAACAGGAACTATAAGCGTTAATACGCCAAAAGCTGCGTGAGTTATAAAAAGAGTTTCGCGTTTTACGGGCACAGAATGAATTTGCGCAACTGCACTTTTAGAGTTTAAATACGAAAACAAAAGTACGGCTGTGCCTACTGTAACTATCGCCAGCATAAAATAAGGAAAAATGCTGTAATTTAAAATTCTTGAATTTTCAAAAGTTCTTTCTGTTGCCAGCACAGTTCTGCCCACATAATCGTGATTCGAAATATAAAACGGAAGAAGGCTGGATACAAATATTAAAATCGAATAAAGAGCCGAAACCCACCAAAACCGTTTTAAGTCTGATTTAAAAATTGCAAAATTAAAGAATGATGCCGGTCGTTTCATATCCTAAACCTCCTAACTCATAGATGAATACTTCTTCAAGTGTTAATGCAAGCGTATCTAAAATAATCGGTGAATAATCTGATATTACACTTTTTATTTCATCAATATCGCCTTTTACTATCAGGCTGTATACCGAGCCAAACTGCTCAAAGTGCAGAATCTCGATTTTTTCTTTAATTTCTTCAGGAAACTCGCCCTTAAACGCTGTCTGAACCTTGTGTATGTTTCCCTTAGCCTCGTCTAACGATTTTTCTAAAACAACTTGTCCCTTATGCATTATGCCTACGTGGTCACATACATCTTCAAGCTCTCTTAGGTTGTGGCTTGATACCAAAACTGTCATTTCATTTTCTGCTACATCCTGAAGAAGTATCTTCCATACATTCCTTCGCATAACAGGGTCAAGTCCGTCAACAGGCTCATCAAGTATCATTA
>JAFQAG010000265.1 GCA_017416985.1 Clostridia bacterium | reverse complement strand
TGCTGTTATGGCATCACGTGCGGCAGGAATTGCTGCTAAAGCGGGCACTCCTGAATTTGCTGATGGCGCAGATATTTCAGAATATGCTAAAGAAAGTGTAAGCGCTTTGGCATCTAACGGAATAATTTCAGGAATGGGCGACGGAGCTTTTGCACCTAAACAAAACGCAACAAGAGCACAGGCGGCTAAAATTCTGTTTGAGCTGCATAAGTGGAAGGAGAAAACAGTATGAAGTTATGCTATTTAAAAAGGCTGATAGTTGCTTTTTTAATTGTCAGCATGATTATACCGACCGGTGTTTTTGCAGTCGATGAAGAGCTTTATATACCGGATTGCAGTTATCAGGCATCTACGCTCGAGGCAATCGGTGTATTAGACAGTATCGACAAAGAAACTATGGCGCAGACAGTAACACGAGGCTTAGCAGCGCATAATTTAGCAAAGCTTTTAGGTGTTTCGGGCGTGGGTAATGTCGGTCAGTTTACCGATGTAACCGAAGAAACAAGCTATGCTAAAGATATTGGCGCAATGGCGGATATGGGAATAATCAAAGGCTCGGGCAGCGGACTTTTTGAGCCTGAACGTCAAATGACACTTCAGGAATTTATAAAAATGCTCGTAAGCTCAATGGGCTACGGCGTTCCTGCTGAAAGAGCAGGCGGATATCCTGCCGGATACGTTAAAATTGCAACCGGACTTAATCTTTTTGACAATGTAGAAAAAATGCCTTTGGCAAAACCATTTTCAACCGCAACAATGGCAGTAATTTTATATAACTCATTAGATGCTGAAATTCTGTCGTTAGACGGATATATTGATAACGGAATGAAGCTAAAGGTAAACGAAAAAGATACTGTTCTTACCGCATTTTTAAAGTATAAATCAGGCAAGGGAGTTGTAGAGGCAACCGAGATTTCAAGCCTTACCTCTGCAAACGGAACATCTGATGGTCAGGTCTTAATAGACGGTGTAAAATATTTTACCGGTGCTGTTGATATGAAAGATATGCTCGGATATCGTGTTGATTATTATTACAGCGATGATTATAATACCAAAACTATCGTTTATGCTGAAATGTCAGATAAAAATGATGTTTTAGAGATTGACAGTAAAGATATCTTGGATTTTAGCGGAATGACTCTTTATTATCAGAATGAGTACGGTAAAGAAAAAGAGGCAGACCTTAATGCTAAAACAGATGTTATTTACAACAATCGTCCTGCAAAGCCGATAACCAAGGCTGATGTACATATCAAAAACGGTAAGGTTGTACTTATTGATAACGATTCAGACGGCAACTACGATGTTGTTAAATCTACTGAATATCGCATTGTGTATGCAAAACAGATTGACTATGTTAATCAGGTTATTCACGATGAGTACAATGCAAAATCACCTATCGACATTGGCAATGCCGGCAAAAATGCAGATATAACTATTCTAAGCCGTAAGGGAAATGAAATTGAACTTGATAATCTTGAATATGACAGTCTTTTAAGCTGTGTTATCAGTCGTGATGGCAGCTATGCCGAAATCGTAGAGGTTGTAGACGAGGTTATAGGTGTAGTTGATGAATACTATACCGAAGATGGCAAAACCTATGTTACCATTAGCGGCAAGCTCTATGAGGTTTGCTACTAGTAGAAAAATTACGGTGCAAAGTGGGAGATTGGAGATAAGTTAATTTGCTATCTTGATTTAAACGGCAGAATAGGTGTTGTTCGTGACGACAAGGTAACAAAGTCTAAGTGGGCATATTTAGAAGGTGTAAATCCTCCTGAAGAGGGTATTAAAAACGTAATTAAAATACGTGTTTTAGAGCAGGAAGGCGATAAATCTTTAAGTGTTTATGAGTGTGCAGCTAAAGTAAAGGTAGATAATACCACCTATAAAGAAAAAGATATAGCAAAACTCGAAACGGCACTTAATGCTTTAACAAAAGATGTAATTCGTTTTGCATTAGACAGTGAAGGTAAGGTAAGCAAAATTGAAACATCTGCTGCAGGATTTACAAAAACCTATGAATATGATGCTGCAACAGATCACGCAAATGGTCTTACCTGGGACAGTAGTATTAGTCTGTTCGAAGGTAAGGTTGCAGCAACGGGCGATACAACTGTATTTATGATTCCTGATAATGGAGATATTAATAAATATAAAAGCTCGGATGTAAATAATGCGTGCAGACACTTTGTGCGTTATAAAATCGATGCTTATTCACTAAATGCAGATGCAATTATTGCTGATATTTTGGTGTTTGAAGCAGCAAGTACAAAAGGCAGTGCTATTAAAGATTCATCACCCGTTATGATGGTTAAAGAAATCACTACTGCGCTTGACGCTGACCAAAACGCAACTAAACGCATTACAGGATATGTAAACGGTGAAGAAGTATCTTATACTGCAGAAGATGATACCTTAGTAACACAGATACCTGCGTTTAATGATACTGATACAACAAAAACATATTCGTTAAAATGTGGTGACCTGATTCAGATAGCGCTTGATGGCGATAACGTGATTGTAGACTCTCTGCTTATTTGCCGTGGTTCAGAAAATCTGAAAGTATTTTCTGCTGATAATCCGTCTTTGGCGGGATATTACAGCAGCGGCAGAAGAACAATCAGCGGTTGGGTTTATCAGACAGATGGCTCGTTCTTTACATTGTCACCGTCTAAACCTACCGAATCAACTGTTTTAAATAAGCCGGAGGTATTTCCTGTTATAAGCTCAATTGGTGTTTATATTTACGATACAACCAAAGGCGAAGTTAAAGTGGGTAGTGTAAGCGATATTCTTTCGTATAAGACTGTCGGAGATAACTGCACACAAGCCGTTGTATTTATGGAATCGGGCGATATGCTTGCAGTAGTACTGCTGGCATAATGAATAAAGGATAAATGAAATAAGTTTTTATTAGAGCTGTGATAAAATGAATTACATTTTTCACAGCTCTTTTGTATGTCTATTTTTATATAGAAAAAAGCACTTGCAACTGCAAGTGCTTTTT
>JAFQAG010000264.1 GCA_017416985.1 Clostridia bacterium | reverse complement strand
ATATATTCCTTCATCGAAACAACATTGTTCTCATCCGGCTCAGTCCACTCAATGTTACTGATAACGCCTTTTTTATAAGGAGTTCCTGTACAGTAAAGCTCGGTATCTCCAATTGTTTTAGTTTCACCATTCACAGTCACATAAGTGCGTAGCTGCACACAACCGCTGCTTCCAAAGTTGTTTGTGAAGAAATAAATCCAATCGTTTTTGGTTACATCATCCAAATCAAGAGTGTTAACCTTGAGCTTATATGAAACATTGAATGCCTCTCCTAATGCTACATCTGTCGGAATCCACTGAAATTTTTCAAAGGCGGAGGTATGCGGTCCAAAAGCGGCTACAGTATTTTCTCCGTCTTTTGTAAGTTTTGCTATACCATTGGCAGTCTCAGCATACGCAGGCTTTGTAAATGTTCCTCCGGTTAATGCCTGTTTTGAAATAGCGGTTTCATATTGGTTTTCATTATAAGCTTCGAAATTATCACTCATAAGAGTCTTATATTCGCCAACATTTATACGGAATTTTAAAGGAGTTCCGTCTGCAAGAGTAGCAGTATAGAAACGATAGCCTACCAATGATGTGTCAGCGGTAGTAACTTTGTCACCATTTTGATTAGTCCATTGAGTTACAGTAGCACCATCAACTGTTGTTGGCAACAAGTATGTTACGCCTTTACCTACGTTGATTTCAGAAATGTTGCTTTCAACATCTACGGTTACGGATGCAGACTTTGAACTATTTGCAGCCGAAGTTGCTGTTACAACAAGTTTTTTTGCGGTTTCGTCAATATCAATTGATAAAACGCCCTCTGAATTTATAGTAGTTTTTGGGCTTTCGTTTCCGCTTACACTCCAAATTACCTCTTGTGAAGGATTGTTATATCCAAATATTTTTGCACTAAAGGTCTGAGTAAGACCAGTTTTTACAGTAGAGGTTTTAGGATATGCGAAGATAGTCTTTACTCCGGGAGCTTCTGTTCTGTTAATAGTGAAGGTATCAATAATTTCCATATCAGAAGTGCGATAGGTGTTAATGGTAAACGAAGAATCTGTTATATCTATATTAGAAACATGTGGTATATATTCCTGATGCACTTTAGCAGTGCGAGGTAAGTCTTCCATTTCCAACGGTTTTACGTAGTCAGTACCGCTGGCCGAGTTAAATGTTAAATAAAGAACTTCGTTTGCATCTGGGTCTGTTACGCTGCTGCCACCGGTTGAAAGATTAGGCGTTTCAGTAAAACCATTCACCAGATAGGAGCGTGAATAGCAATGTTCATGTCCATCTAAAACGACATCAATACCCAGACGTGAAAATTCTGGTGCTAAAGCTTCACGTAATTTTATTATATTTTCAGTAACATAACTCTGGTTAGTTGCTCCATAAAAACCATAATGTGTCATTACAAATTTCCATTTTGCGTTCGGATTTGCCTCGATAGTTTCTTCCATAAACTTAACATGCTCGTCATAAGCTGTGCTTATTCCGTTTATATGCATAAACAACGCATCGCCGTATGTAAACCAATAGTCATCGCTGCCCGGTCCCATTGTGGCTTGTATACCGTAGCCTGAAAGGTTGGGCATATTAAAATGCGGTGCATAGTTAGAGCCAACGTCGTGGTTACCAACTACTGCGGCAACGGCAAAGGATTTTAACGATTCGGGAATGAAAAACGCATCGAACTGACTGTCTGAATATGTTTTTGCCACCTGGTCACCCATACAAGTAAGAAATGCGGCATTTGGAAAAGTTGCCTTTGCTTTGTCGAGTGTATCTGTCCAGCCTGCAATTTCATCATTTATGTTATCGAATCTGCTTCCTTGACCTAACTGTGGGTCTGAAACAGCTAAAAAGCTAAATGAGCCGTCAAAGCTTTGTGTTTTAAAACTGTATGCAGGTGACCAACCGTCTTCGTTACCTACACGGTAAACATATTCTGTATTTTCGGCTAAGTCTGTCATTGTCGCTTTGTAGCTTATATAGCCTGTTAAGCCTGTATTGTGTGAAGTCGCGGAGAAAGTTTTAGCATTTGTCGGGAAATCAGTTCCTGTCATATCCGCTTTTAGAGCAAGCTGAACTATACCTGCTTTTTCTGATGTAGAATACCAAACGATATTTCGGCTGCTTGGTTCTGCACCTATCTGAAGTGAAACATTTTTAATGTCGGGAAGAATAGGGTCAATATCGTTTGCTGGATTCCAATCAACATCGGTTAAATCGAATTCTACTTCGAATTTATAAGCCTGATTTAATCCGTTGTCACCCATGCTTACGTTGGTTGTTACTTCGCTTGCGATGTATCCATCTTTAAGAGGTGTTGTGTTATCTTGTGGTTTGTAAGCAGTCAATTTAGATGGCAAAATAATAAGACCGTTCGGCAGGGTAAGGTTTAATGTGCTTTTTGTAACACTGAATTCTTCGCAACCTGTTCCTGCTTCAGAACGAGAAAGAGCTTCATCAATCAAACCGTCTTTATCACCTGTGTATATAGTAAAAGTATTTACTGCATTTGGTATAAGCTGATTTTTGTCAATTCTTTCGGTGTGAGCAATAATATTTGAGGTTATGTAATAAGGGGCGCTGCCGTTTGCAGTAAAGCCAACTTTAAAATTATCGGGCGCCTCAACATTATGTCCTGAGAGAGCGGCATAAAAATATGCATATCCGTCTGCTTTAGCTAGGGTTTTATCCACCAATGCTGCAAAAACTGTTCCGCTAAGCAGTACAAACACCATAGATGTTACAGCTATTAAAGCAATAATTTTTTTTGTCAATTTTGATACCATTTATAATTTGGTCTCCTTTCAAATTATTATATAATAATTAAAACATTAAAGTAATAAGATTTCAATAGTCAAAATCTTACTAAGTGTTCAAAATCTTAGCATATAGCTTGATTTAAGCCTGTTTCTTGTTTTTAAAAGTATAATTTTTGCCCCAACTTTTTGCAATTAAAAAGCATAAAACTGTTCCTAAAAGGGCGATTAAGGTCCATACTATAATCGTTGCACTCCAACCAAATTTTTCAGACACAACTGCAATTCCGTAAGTAGATGCGGCACTGCCCATATAAGTGCACGAATTAAGCACTCCTGCCATTAAGCCAGGTCTTTTAAAGTAAGGAACAATCATACAGGTTAGCATAAGACCTGCACCATGCATAGAGCCACTTAAAAGAGCAAAACATAAAACTGAAAGCAGAGCCATTCGGTTTGCTGTAAGCATAAGTAATAGTGAAAACAGCAATGTTATAGCGAAAAACACGCCTGAGCAGGCTAACTCGTTTTTTATTTTCTTGCCGTATATCCAGGATGCGAGCTGATAATTAGCTATGCTGAAAATTGGCAGAACGACACCTGTTAAAATTGAAACGGAGCTGCCTAAGTTAAAGGTTTCGCCGATGTATGTAGGCATCCACGTTGTAATACTGTCGCGCAGAGCACCGATGCAGGTGATTACTATTAAAAGTAACACTATAATGCCAATTGTTGAATTAGAAAAAATATTTTCGCCGGCAAGTTGATTACGGCTTGCAGAAACAGATAAAGTTTTTGTGGTGCTATCATCATAAACCAGCTTTTCAATTTTGCCAAAGCACGCAAGCCAGATTACAGACATAAACAAGCAGGCAATGGTTGCAAGCCAGAATATACTTTTCCAGTTTGCGAATGAAACGCAAAGCGGTGCGATAATATATACCGCAATGGTGCCGAATGACGAGCCCCATGAAACTTTTGTTGATGCATTTCGATAATCCTGTGAATTGAGCATTGTTGCCAGAATTTTTGAAATAGGGGGCCACATAAGAGCTTGTGCAAAGCCGTTTATTGACCACAAAAGTACCATATATGTTGCGGCAGGGCAGAACGGCACTAAAAAATTCATTAAGGCAGTTGCTAAAAGGCCTGCAAAAAGTATGTATTTAGGACTGAATTTGTCACACAAATATCCGCTGATAATTTGCCCTGCACCGTATGTAATAAAACTACCTGTTATAGCTAAGGATATTTCGGAAGATAAAAATCCTTCTGAACGAACGATATCTAAAATAACAGCAGCTAAATTTATGCGTGATATGTAGCTTGTAAAATATATTACTGAGCACAAAAACACCAGACTGTTTATATGCCTTTTCTCAGTTAGTTGTTTCATTTTGCAAAAGGTCCTTTCACTATGTTAAGATTGTTTTCTGCGTATAGCTCAAAAATGCTGTCAGATAAATTAGAATCGGTTATATAGGTGTGGTTTTCGTTTAAATCACACAGCTTTATCAGCGCAGTTTTTTCAAACTTGTCGCTGTCGGCACAAACGATTACTTTATCAGATATATCTAAAATTGTTTTTTGAACTGGTGTCATAATTTCAGAAAAACCTGAAACTCCGAATTTTAACGAAATAGCGGATGCAAAAACAAAGGCTTTTGATACGTGCAGGTTTTCATATACAGAAGTGGCAATAGGTCCGTAAAAGGCATTTTCTTCTTTGCAAAAATGTCCGCCTGCTAGTATAAGTTTTAAAGTTTCGTTTTCGGAAAGAATATGAAAAATGTTAGGGTCGTGAGTTACAACCGTCAGATTTTTAAAACGAATTTTGATAATTTCGGCAAGCTCTATTGCGGTAGTGCCTGAATCCAGTGCTATAATATCACCTTCGTTTATTAAATCTGCCGCGTATTCACAAAGTTCGTGCTTTAGCGCTTTATTTTCGTCTATGCGTGCAGAATAGTCCTGATTCTGCGACATTCTTCCTGTAGAAATAGCACCGCCGTGAACTCGTTGTAATAGTTTTTTATCTTCTAAAAAAAGCAGGTCACGTCTGGCTGTTTCAATAGAAATCGAAAACGCTTTGGTAAGCTCTGATACTGTAACGGCTCCCTTTTTTTGTAGAATTTTGCAAATTAATTCTTGTCTTTCGCTTGCAAACAAATACAATCAACTCCAATCAAATACAATCATATACACATAATAACACATAAAAACGCATATGTCAACATTTGAGAGCTTTTTGCATAAAAAAACGGAACAAGTATAACTTGTTCCGTTTTGGAGCTGGTGATCGGACTTGAACCGACGATCTGCTGATTACGAATCAGCTGCTCTACCGACTGAGCCACACCAGCGAATATTAAATTATCTGACTATAAAATTATACTATCAATTATAGGCTTTGTCAAGTAGTAAGGTAAAAAATAGAGTGAACGAACAAAAAGCAACGTATTTGGGGCTACGTTGCTTTTTGCAGAAAGAAGGTTATATGAAAAATTTGTAAGGGGTTGGCTATTTATGTAGAAGTAACTTTGTTGCTATGATCTTATTATAGATTAAAATTGTGAACAAATCTATTGGATTTAATTAATAAGCAGAGAATATTTTGTTAAGATTTTTTGAACAGTTTTGCATTAAAAAAGCCGATGCGCTATGCATCGGCTTTTTTGGTATTACAGATTAAAATATTTTTCTGCGTTTTTATAGCATATTCCCTCGATAATATCTCCGAGGCGTTTCCAGTCAGCTGGATATTCGCCCTTATCAACCCAGTCACCAATTAAGTTACAGAGTATTCTGCGGAAATATTCGTGGCGTGGATATGATACAAAGCTACGTGAGTCGGTAAGCATTCCGACAAAGGCAGATAAAAGACCTGTGTTTGCTAATGCCTTCATTTGCTCAACCATTCCGTCACGCTGGTCGTTAATCCACCATGCAGAACCAAATTGGATTTTTCCAAAGGTAGGAGCCTTTTGGAAGTTTCCGAGCATTGTGCTTAAAACGTAGTTATCTTTAGGATTTAATGTATAAAGAATTGTTTTAGGCAGAATGTTTTTGGTTTCGAATGAGTTTAAAAGTGCAGACAGCATTTCGGCAATGCAAAGGTCGTTTACCGAGTCAAAGCCTGTGTCTGGTCCTAATCTTTCAAACATAGGTGTGTTATTGTTTCTGAGCGCACCAATGTGCATCTGCATTGCCCAGTCTAAACGTGTATATTCTTCTGCACAAACTGTTAAAAGTGCTGTTTTAAATGCGTCTTCTTCCTGTTTTGTAAGAGCTTCGCCGCTCATTCTTTTTGTAAATACTGCGCTGGCATCGCCCTCTGCGTAAGGAACGTACTCGAATGCGTGGTCAGATATACGACAACCGTTCTCGTGGAAGAATGCTATTCGGCTGCGAATCCATTTGCTAAGCTCTTCGTAGCTTTTTACACCGATGTTTTTAATGTATGGGACAAAGGTATCCTTTCCGATTTCAACCGCTTTGTCAGGACGGAAAGTAGGTAAAACCTTAACCTTAAAGCCTTCTTCGCGGAGCTGTTTGTGGTAGCATAAATCATCTGCTGGATCATCGGTTGTGCAGAGTGCAACAACGTTTGAACGTTCGATTAATGCACGTGCACGGAAGTCATCCTGTGCGAGTAACTCGTTGCAACGATTCCATACCATATCTGCATTTTCAGGTGTAAATGGTTCGTCGATGCCAAAGAATCTTTTAAGCTCTAAGTGCATCCAGTGATAGAGTGGGTTTCCGATACAAAGAGGAACAACCTCTGCCCATTTCATAAATTTATCGTAATCTGATGCATCGCCTGTGATATATTTTTCGTCAACACCTGCACTACGCATCGCACGCCATTTGTAATGGTCGCCACCAAGCATAAGCTCTGTTATGTTTTTAAATTTATGGTTGTCAGCTATCATTTTAGGAATTAAGTGACAATGGTAGTCGATAATCGGCATCTTTTCTGCGTGCTCGTGATAGAGTTTTTTTGCAGCTTCGCTGTGTAACATAAAATCTTCGTTAATAAAACTCATAATGTAACACCATCCTTAAATATTGATATTTCGCGATATCCATTTTGTTCGTTTTTAGTTTCTTCGCCGCTTGCAACCTTTAAAACATATTCAAAAAACTCTTCGTCTAATTTATCAGAATCGTAGCCCGAGAGGAGTTTTCCCGCATCAAAGTCAATCCATCCTGATTTATGCTCGGCAAGCTGAGAATTTGTTGCTACTTTAATGGTAGGCACAGGTGCACCTAAAGGTGTGCCTCGTCCTGTGGTGAAAAGAATGATATGTGCGCCTGCTGCTGTTAAGTTTGTTACGGCAACAATGTCATTACCTGGTCCGTTTAAGAGGTTAAGACCGCATTTTTCCATTGTATCGCCGTAATCCAAAACGTCAACAACGGCAGCCTGTCCACCTTTTTGAACGCATCCTAATGACTTTTCTTCTAAGGTT
>JAFQAG010000263.1 GCA_017416985.1 Clostridia bacterium | reverse complement strand
TATCTTGAATCAGCAACAACAACTCTGTAAAAAGGAGCTTTTTTAGCACCCATTCTTCTCAGTCTCATTTTAACTGCCATTTCTTTCACCTCCATATCATTTATAGCACAGAAATAACTGCACAATTAATTAACATTAATTATTTATAAAAAGCCGATTGGCTATTTATGCTTTTTCTTTTTCTTGGTCGCCTTTTTCATATGACGGGCAAATTTGCCGCCGGTTAACTGCTTCATCATTGTCTGCATCTGTTCAAACTGCTTTAAAAGATTGTTAACCGCATTTACGTCATTACCGCTTCCTGCCGCTATTCTTCGTTTGCGGCTTGCGTTTATTATCGACGGGTCCTGTCTTTCTTTTTCGGTCATCGAGGTTATAATTGCCTCGACCCTTAAAAGTCTTTTATCATCTAAATCAACATTTTCTAAAGCCTTTGCATTAACTCCGGGTATCATTGTGACCAGCTGCGAAAGCGGTCCCATTTTTTTCATTTGCTGCATCTGCTCTAAAAAGTCGTTTAAATCAAACTGATTTCTTCTTATTTTTTCTTCTAAAGCGGCTGCCGATTTTTCATCAATTGCCTGTTCTGCCTTTTCTATTAAAGAAAGTACATCACCGCTGCCTAAAATTCTTGATGCCATTCTTTCAGGATGGAACTCTTCTAAATCTGACAGCTTTTCGCCTGTTCCGGCAAACTTAATAGGCTTGCCTGTAACTGCCTTAACTGAAAGTGCCGCACCACCACGGGTGTCGCCGTCGAGCTTTGTCATAACAACACCCGAAATTTCGAGACGATTGTTAAAACTTTCGGCAATGTTTACTGCATCCTGGCCTGTCATTGCGTCGATAACTAGCAATATTTCTTCAGGAGAAACAGTATTTTTAACATCTTCAAGCTCTTGCATAAGCTCTTCGTCAATATGCAAACGACCTGCGGTATCGATAATAACAAAGTCGTTACCATGAGCCTTAGCGTGCTCAACTGCCTTTGTTGCAATTTCGACTGCACTAACCTCTGTTCCCATCTGAAAGACCGGAACATCAAGCTGTTTTCCTACAACCTCGAGCTGTTTTATAGCTGCAGGACGATAAATATCACAAGCAACCATTAAAGGACGCTTATTATGCTTTTTTCTCATATATCCGGCAAGCTTTGCACAGAATGTTGTTTTACCGGCACCCTGAAGGCCTGCCATCATAACAACTGTGGGCACCTGCTTGCCGAACTCAATTCGGGCATTTTCGCCGCCCATAAGCTGAGTTAATTCGTCATTTACTATTTTAACGATTTGCTGACCCGGGGTTAAGCTTTCTAAAACATCTGCCCCAGCCGCTCTTTCAGATACTTTTGCAATAAAATCTTTAACTACTTTAAAGTTTACGTCTGCTTCGAGGAGAGCCAGCTTTATTTCGCGCATGGATTCTTTTAAATCCTTGTCTGTAACTATGCCCTTACCGCGCAGCTTTTTAAATGTTTGCGTAAGCTTTTCAGATAAGTTTTCAAATGCCACAGCTTCCCCCTCCTTAAGTAGTTACGTTGATATCTTTTTATAACTCTGCACGAATTTTATCAATTCTTTCAGATAATTCTTTCATAGCAACAGCTAACTTGTGCGAATGTACATACATTGTTTCGTACTGGCGCATATTGGTTAAAAGCTCAGATACATCATCGAGCTTTTCGCCGATTTGCATAAATCTTTTTACTAAGCCAAGCTTTTCTTCAAGCTCAAAAAGCTGCTTTTCGCCACGTTTTATGTTATCACGCACGCCCTGTCTGCTTATTCCTAAAGGCTCGGCAATTTCTGCAAGCGACAAATCTTCGTTATAGTATAAATCAATAGCCTCTGCCTGCTTTTCTGTCAGCATATCGCCGTAAAAATCATATAGCATTGTAACTGTCATATCTTTGCTCACAAAAATCACCTCACTTTTTATATAGGGTGTAAAGGTCTTGACCTAAACACCTATACTATTTTAACGGATTAAAAGACAAATGTCAAGAGGTTTTTTAATAATTTTGTAAAATTTTATTAACGCATTTGAAATTTAATTTAACACAGCAAATAAGCATAATAAAAAGGGATAGGAAAAACTGTTTGGAATTGACAAACCGAACCGTAGGGTTACCCGAAGGCGTACACCTTCGCAGATTACTTCGCTTTCTTCAAAGTTGTCGTATGACAACTTCTCGTTTGCTGCGTATCTGCTCGGTCATCATTCAAAGGCGTATGCCTTTGAATGAAAAAGGAAAAACCGCCGAAACAATTTGGTTTTCGAAAAGAAAACCAAATTCAACAGGCGAGTTTTGACGCGGTGAGGTTTGCTAATAACAAAAGGCTATAAAAAAGAACAATATTGCTATTAGGCAATATTGCTCCATAATAATATTATTTGTTTAAATTTTGAAAAGTTTATAAAATTTTGTTTTTCATATTTGCCTTTTGTGTTCCGGGCAATTTTTACATCCCTTTCAGTCTCCAAAGCAAATGCCCATCCCTTTTGCCATCTGCACCAACTCGCAGTCAGGGTCTACACCTTTGTTTTTGCCTATAACATCTTCTAGCGATTCATAAGACATTTCGTCACCCTTTAATGTCACCATATTCCCAAATTTTCCACTCATAACCAGTTCAACAGCAGCAGAGCCGTAACGTGTTGACAGTATTCTGTCACGTGAGGTCGGGGTACCACCACGTTGAATATGCCCTAAAATTGTAGCACGAGCCTCTAAGCCTGCAAGCCTTTCAAGCTCATCGGCTACAACCGCTCCTATACCGCCTAAGCGAATAGGGTCAGGACTGTCATCTACCACACGGCTGACGTGAATTTCTCCGCTTTTTGATTTTGCCCCCTCTGCAACAACTACAATACTGAATTTGCGTCCTCTTTCTTTTCGTTCTTTTATAGCATCGGCAATTTTATTTATATCATACGGCAGCTCAGGAATCATAATGGCATCTGCTCCGCCTGATATTCCTGCCGCTAAAGCTATCCAGCCTGCATAACGCCCCATAACCTCTAAAACCATAATTCTGTTATGCGATGCCGCCGTTGTGTGCAGACGGTCAAGCGCCTCTGATGCCACACTTACTGCCGTGTCAAATCCAAAGGTATAGTCGGTGCAGGCTAAGTCATTGTCAATTGTTTTGGGTACGCCAACAACCCTAACTCCCTTTCGTGCGTAATCTCGACCACTGGTTAAGGTGCCGTCACCGCCTATTATTATCATTGCATCTATGCCGTTCTTTTTAATATTTTCTACACCAACATCCGATACATCTTTATAAACTGTTTTTCCGTCTTCTTCAAACGGATATGCAAACAAATTATCTTTATTTGAACTGTTTAATATTGTTCCGCCTATGGGAAGAATACCTGAAACCGCATCTAAATCCAGTGGAACAACATTGTTGTGATATAAGCCGTTATATCCGTGCATAAACCCTACGACTTCAAGCCCATATTTCAAAATTGCAGTTCTTACAGCAGCACGAATAACCGGATTTAACCCTGGGCAATCTCCTCCACCTGTCATAATACCTATTTTTTTAATTTTTTCGGACATGTAAAGACCTCCTGTTAATTGCTTTATGCATAATTCTGATAAATTTTTCAATTTTTTTTGCAAGTATGATATAAATATGATATACTTACTATATACGGATTTTATTTTTTACAATTCAGGTGAAAATTATGACAACAAAAGTTATAAAAATTTTATCAGAAAAGGATTACGATTTGCTTTACGAGCCGGCTAAATGCTTAGCAAACGGCGGATTGGTTGTTTTCCCTACCGAAACGGTTTACGGTTTAGGCGCAAATGCGCTTATGCCTGATAGCGTTAAAAAAATTTTTAACGCAAAAGGCAGACCGTCTGATAACCCTTTAATAGTTCACGTTTCAAACAAAAATCAGGTGTCAGAAATCGTGCAAACAATTCCTGAATCGGCAGAAAAGGTAATGGACAAGCTGTGGCCCGGACCTATAACCTTAGTAATGCCACGAGCTGACTGTGTGCCTGATTCTGTTACGGCAGGACTTGATACGGTAGCTGTGCGTTTTCCGTCGCATCCTATTGCGCAAAAGCTTATTGAGCTTGCCGGTGTTCCTGTTGCCGCTCCGAGCGCCAATACATCAGGCAAACCGAGTCCAACTAAGGCAGCACACGTTTTAGAAGACTTAAACGGCAAGGTTGATTATATAATTGACGGTGGCAGCTGTAATGTTGGCTTAGAATCGACAGTTCTTGATACTACCAGCACCCCTGCACAGATTTTAAGACCGGGTGGCGCATCAAAAGAACAGCTAGACGCAATTTTAGGCGAGGTTATCTATGACCCGGGACTTACTGCAAAGGGTGTCGCTCCTAAAAGCCCGGGGATGAAATACAAGCACTATGCCCCGAATGCACAAATGACCATAGTCGAGGGCAAAAATCCTGAGTACGAGGTTACAAGGCTTTTAGATGCTGCCCACGCAGACGGCAAAAAGGTCGGTATTTTAGCCTGCGGATTTAATGAATACAAAGCCGATTTTATATTTGATTGCGGAAGATTTGCAGAAGAATATGCAGCAAATTTGTTCGATGCCTTGCGTGAGCTTGACTTGCGTGGCGCTGATGTTATAATTGCAGAGTTCCCGTTTGGAGAAACAGGAATTGAACCAGCCATACGCAACCGCATTTATAAAGCGGCAGGAGGTAATGTTATAAAATGCTGATTCGCAATATGACCGCAGATGACATAGACGAGGTGGTAAAGCTCGAAACCGCTTGTTTTACGCATCCGTGGACTAAAAATATGTTTTTAGGCGAACTTGCGCAAACAACCACAACCTATATGGTTGCCGAACAAGACGGCAAAATTGTCGGATATATGGGTATGTATCAGGCGGCAGATGAGGGAAACGTTACAAATATTGCCGTACTGCCCGAATATCGCAGACAGGGTATAGCAAGTGCATTACTTAATTCGTTTATAAATCTTTGCATAGATAAAAAACTTTGTTTTTTAACATTAGAGGTCAGAAAAAGCAATACTGGCGCAATATCTCTTTACAAAAAATTCGGTTTTACCGAAGTAGGTTTGCGCCCTAAATACTACGACAATACAGAAGATGCCATTTTAATGACCAGATATTTTGATTAGGAGTGTGAAAAAGTGAGTAAGCTGATTTTAGGAATCGAATCTTCTTGCGACGAAACTGCGGCAGCCGTTATCGAAAACGGTCGCACAGTGCTTTCAAATGTAATTTCATCTCAGATAGATATACACAAAAAATATGGCGGTGTTGTGCCTGAAATAGCTTCAAGAAACCATATTTTAAACATATCTCAGGTTATAGATGGGGCGCTAAAAGAGTCGGGCAAAACCTTTGACGATTTAGATGCCATTGCCGTAACCTATGGCCCCGGCTTAATAGGCGCACTTTTGGTGGGAGTATCTGCTGCAAAGGCAATAAGTGCCGCACGCAACATTCCGCTTGTGGCAGTAAACCACATTCACGGACATATTGCGGCAAACTATATTGCACATCCTGATTTAGAGCCTCCGTTCGTTTGTCTGGTAGCCTCTGGCGGACACAGCCATATTGTATATGTTAAAGACTATATGGATTTTGAAATTTTAGGCAGAACACGTGACGATGCCGCAGGCGAGGCTTTTGATAAAATTGCCCGTGTGTTAGGCTTAGGATATCCTGGCGGACCTAAAATCGAAAAGCTGGCAAAAGAGGGAAAAAGCGGTGCTGTTAAATTTCCGCAGGTTGAATTTGATGACAACTGCTTTGATTTTAGCTTTTCAGGTGTTAAAACCGCAGTAATTAACCATTTGCATAAGCTCGAGCAACGAGGGGAATCATACAATGCAGCAGACATTGCGGCAAGCTTTCAGTATGCTGTCGTAAATGTTCTTACCGAGCATACCATTTGCGCGGCAAAGGCAAAAGGCGCGGACAAGGTCGTTTTAGCCGGTGGCGTTAGCGCCAACGGTGCATTAAGACAATCATTTGAGCAGGCTGCAGAAAAAAATGCGTTAAAGCTTTATTATCCTACACCTATTTTATGTACCGACAACGCTGCAATGATTGCCTGCGCCGGATATTACAAAGCACAAAAAGGTGAATTTGCCGACAGCACCTTAAATGCTGCGGCTAACTTAAAGCTATAAACATATTCCGTCATATTTGACAGGAGGAAACAAAATGGCAAGACAAAAGAAAAAAATACATCCGAAAAAGATTTTAAGTCTGGTTTTAGTTCTTTTAATAGTTGTTTTCGGTAGTATTTTTATGTATGATTACGCAGGAATTTCATCTGGCGGTAATATGCGTGAGGTAAATGTAAAATCTGGAGC
>JAFQAG010000262.1 GCA_017416985.1 Clostridia bacterium | reverse complement strand
TTTTAGCATTTTCAAGTATAAGCTCGTTTGAACGTGTTGTAAATGCTTTGTGCTTTTCGCTGTCTACGTGCTTAATATCCATTAAATAATAATCAAGATACGGCAGTATTTTTTCGATTGTTTCAAACTTTGCACAGGCAGTTGATTCTATTGCCGTGCTTAAACCATATTCCTTTGCGGCACGCAAAAGTGCTGTTGCAAACTCCGGCTGACACAGACTTTCACCGCCCGAAAGCGTTAAGCCACCGCCCGAACGACGATAATATGGTAAATCTTTCATCACTTCTTCCATAACTTCTTCGACTGTAACATCACGACCAATTGTTTTTGTTTTGCCGGCAACTGTCATTTCCTGAATTTTATATTCCTGCGATTCAGGATTACAACACCAGCGACATCTGAGCACACAGCCCTTTAAAAACACAATCGTTCTGATTCCCGGTCCGTCGTGAATGGAATATTTCTGTATATCGAATATTCTGCCTTGAGTTTTTAAATAACTCAAATCCATATTGTCATCCACCTCATTTAAAATCCGGATTGCTCTGTTCTGTTTATAATGTCATCCTGCAGCGAACGGGATAAAGTGGTGAACAATGCACTGTAACCAGCAACACGTACAACCAAAGTCTTATAGTTTTCAGGATGCGCCTGTGCATCACGCAGGGTTTCTCTGCTGACAACATTAAACTGAATGTGGCTGCCCTTCTGGTCAAAGAATGAACGGATAAGAGCAGTAAAGTTTTCTAAGCCAGCACGGCCTTTTAACGCTGACGGATGGAATTTCATATTAAACAAGGTTCCGTTAGATGCGATAAAGTGGTCGAGTCTTGATACTGAGTTTGCTGCTGCAGTAGGACCGCTAACATCTCGTCCTGCCGACGGAGAAACACCGTCTGCAACAGGAGTGTATGCGTATCTACCATCAGGTGTTGCACCGGTCTGTGCACCAAGCGGTACGTTTGCCGAAACAGGATAAAGTCCTGCATGGAACTGACCGCCACGTGGATTCGTGTACTGTTCAAGCGGTCTTGTGTATGTATAAGCTACATCTCTTGCAAAAGCATCAACTTCAGGAAGGTCGTTACCGAACTTCGGAACAGCCTCAATCATTTCGTGAATAGCCTCGTGCTTTGATGTATCGCCTAATTTTGCACCGTTTTGAATCATACGGCAAACATCAGCAATTTTTGCATCATCAAGCTCTACGCCCTGTTTTACAAGCTCACGAACAACATTTTCTGCAATTAAAGCAGTATCTTCTTCTGTGCCGCCTTTGCCGTAGTTGCTTGCTAAGGCTTCTTTAAGTTCAGCTAGTGTGAACTTTTTCTCATCAAATACTAGCTTTTTAATCGCATAGAGCGAGTCTGCCATATTAGCGATACCAAAGCCCTGAGGTCCGGTAAAGTTATAAACTGCACCACCCTCTTGTGCAGATTTACCTCTGCCGATACAATCTTCAATCATTGAAGATTCAAAAGGTAGTGGGCAGCGCTCTGCGTGCGCCATATCAATAGCATTGTCCGCATTAACCATCAGACCAATTGCATAATCCATCTGCTTTTTATAAGCATCGTAAAATTCATCAAAGGTTTTCATTTCGGCTACATCGCCTGTTTTAAGACCAACCTGAACACCCTTGTCCATACCGTTTGAAAATACCAGTTCAAGCGGACGGCACATATTAAAGAATGCTGCATCGTGCCAACCATCTGTTTTACCAGATTTCTGAGGTTCAACACAACCGATTATGTTGTAATCACGAGCATCTGCAATTGCAAGACCACGGCTTGTGAGTGCAGGGATGATAACTTCGTCATTATAGTAAGCAGGAAGACCAATACCGGTTGCGGTAAGCTCTGCCGCTTTAATCATAAAGTCGTGCGGAGTTCCGTTCCATATACGAACAGAAAGTGACGGCTGAGGAAGCATTACGTGCATACTTGCCTCGATTGTCATATAAGAAAGGTCGTTAGTTGCGTCAACACCCTCACTTGTCTGACCACCTGCAATTAAGTTCTGGAACATACTGTATCCTGCAAAGCCCTTTGCTGATGCTTCATCACGAGCTTTACTCATATCGTTTAACTTAACCCATAAGCAGTCGATATACTCCTGAGCATCTTCACGGGTGATTTTGCCGCTATCGATATCCGCTTTATAATAAGGATACATATACTGGTCAAAACGTCCCGGGGAGATTGAGTGACCGCTTGATTCTATCTGCAGAAGCATCTGAACAAACCAGAATGACTGACAAGCTTCGTAGAATGTTTTTGCTCCGTTAGCGGGAACATTTACGCAGTTCTGAGCAATCATTAAAAACTCTTGCTTTCTGGTTTTATCTGTGCAAGCCTCTGCCTCTTTTAAAGCCTGCTGAGCATATCTTGCAGCGTATGTAATAACAGCTTTTGATGTAATAATTACAGACTCTAAAAATTCGTGCTTTTTAATATAGTCAGCATCAGAAATTTTACATTTAGCGAGTGCTGCTTCAGCCTCTTTTATAACGCCGTTAAAACCGGCACGTAAAATTTTGCCATAATCAACCGTTACGTGACCTACACCATTATAAAAATAGTTACCGACTGTAAATATGTTGTGCTCAATAGCTAAAAGCGCCGCCGGATCCATATAAGATGTAGCAAGGTCACTGGAGGTTTTATCCTTCCAGTATTTATAAACCTCGTGAAGAGTCTTTTTGGTTTCTTCAGAAATCTGGAATGGGTCAGCAGAACGTGTTGAAATAGTATCAAACTCTGCCTCTAGCCATTCAAAAGAGAACTCTGGGAAAACCTGACAGCTACGTGATGCAACTGTTGCACTTCCGACGATAAGCTCATAAGGTCTTATTGTTATGGGCATATTCTCTAAAATATGCGCAAACGCCTTCGCTCTGCGTTTTATAATCGGTTCACCCTCAGTAGCACGATAGGATTCGGTTAAAAGTACTGCACGATCTGCCTCGATACGAGGTTCAGAAAGAAACAATCCGTCTACCAATTTTGTAATACGCTCTCTTTTTTCGATGCGAAATTCATCTGAACGAGCCATATTATCACACCTTTCAAATTATTTATTCAGTATTATTTCTTCAATAGTTTTTAAAATGTTTTCGGTTTGATGCTTGCCTGCCTTTATCGCTTTAGGATTCGCTCCTGCCACAGCATAAGAATTAGGTGTGGATAAAAGCATTTTAACATCGTTTGTGTTATCCCCGAAAACTGCAGTTTCGGCTGCAGATATACCAAGCAATTTTTGTAGCTGGCTTATCGCTTCTGCCTTGTCTGTTCCGTTT
>JAFQAG010000261.1 GCA_017416985.1 Clostridia bacterium | reverse complement strand
AAATTAGCTGATTACACAATCACAGAAGCTGGTTTCGGTGCTGACCTTGGTGCTGAAAAGTTCCTTGATATCAAGTGTCGTATGGCTGGTTTAAAACCATCTGCAGTTGTAATTGTTGCAACCATAAGAGCATTAAAGATGCATGGTGGTCTTGCTAAAACAGAGCTTGGAACAGAAAACTTAGAAGCACTTAAAAACGGTATTCCAAATCTTTTAAGACACGTTTCAAACATCAAAAATGTGTATAAATTGCCGAGCGTTGTTGCAGTTAACAGATTCCCGACAGACACAGATGCTGAAGTTGAGCTTATCATTTCAGAATGCAAAAAACTCGGTGTTAATGTTGTGCTTTCTAATGTATGGGCAGAAGGCGGAAACGGCGGAATTGAACTGGCAGAAGAAGTTGTAAGACTTTGCGAGCAGGAGAATAATTTTGCGTTTTCTTATACAGATGACGTTTCAATCAAAGAAAAAATCGAAGCTGTTGTTACAAAGATTTATGGCGGAGATGGTGTTAACTTTACTGCAAACGCCGAAGCTCAGATTAAACAGTTAGAAGACTTAGGATTTTCAAAATGCCCTGTATGTATTGCAAAAACCCAGTACAGCTTTTCTGATGATATGACAAAACTCGGTGCACCTGAGGGCTTTAAAGTTACAGTAAGAAATCTTAAAATTTCTGCAGGCGCAGGCTTTATTGTAGTATTAACCGGCGATATTATGACAATGCCGGGCTTACCTAAAGTTCCTGCTGCTGAAAAAATTGACGTCGACGAAAATGGCGTGATTTCAGGCTTGTTCTAAAAAATATATCTTTTAAGAATTCAAATTAAAAAACTGCACAAATTTTTGTGCAGTTTTTTTTGTGTTTTTTTTAAAAATATCTTGCTAAATTTTGCAGTTTATAGTAAAATTATGTTGTAATAATTTTTTCTCAAAAGGAGAGGTTAAAAATGGAAAAACTGTTCAAACTTAAAGAACATGGCACAGATGTTAAGACCGAAATTATTGCAGGTTTAACAACCTTCTTGGCAATGGCTTACATCCTCGCGGTTAACCCAGGTATGCTTGGTATCATTCCTGATGGCATTATATCTTTTTCTCTTTCTGTAAAATCATATTTAGTAAACTGTGGTCCACTATTCTTACCTTGAAATTTATTTAACACATTTTCATTCATTACAATAGTATTGTTATAAACAGAAGTAATACTTTGAACTATTTGATCTGGTGTGCTATTTTTTAAAATATATCCTTTAGCACCATACTCCATTGCCTCATTAATATAATCTTCTTCATCAAAGGTAGTTAAAATCAAACATTTAGTATCTGTTTTACTTGCAATTTCCTTTACTGCTTCAACCCCTGACCTCTTAGGCATTCTTATATCTAAAAGTGCTACATCTATTTCTTCTGTAGTACAAATACTTACAGCTTCTTCTCCATTTTCAGCAACAGACACAATCTCAATATCACCTTTTAACGGTAACAATACTTTTAAACTTTCTCTTATTAAACTATCATCATCACAAATCAATACCCTAATACTCATCTTTTTCTTCCTTTATTTATAACCATATTTACTACAAATCCATTATCATTATAATATTCAACTCTACCATTTATCTCTTCTAATCGTTCTTCTATTCCTCTTAAACCTAATCCCTTAGATAACTTTTCTGCACCGCTACCATTATCTCTTATTTCAACTCTATAAAACATATTAAATACTAATATTGATACAGTAATCTTTGTTGCATTAGAATACTTAGCTGCATTAGTTAAAGCTTCTTTAATATTCTCTTCTATAATTTTCAGCTCCATTAATCTAATAGCTGAAGTATCTCCATCACATAAAAATACTGTTTCTATTCCAGTAGCATATTGAAATTTTAATACAAGCTCCTTTATTGTCTCAATTCCAATAACTGATTGACCAGGTTTAACTTGTCTTAAAAAATCTCGTATTTCTTCCATACCTTCTCTTAAATTACTCATTGCTGTATCTAAATATTTTTTTGCTATTTCATCATTGTTTCCTATCATTTCTTTAGTTACTTCTAACTGCATAATGGAACTTGTTATTCTATGTCCTAAGTGATCATGAAGTTTTTGTGCTATAAAATTACGTTCCTTTAATACTGTAATAATATTATTTT
>JAFQAG010000260.1 GCA_017416985.1 Clostridia bacterium | reverse complement strand
GTCGATTTTACAGATAACTATGACGGCACAATGAAAGAGCCGACTCTTTTGCCTACCACATTTCCGAATATTTTAGTTAACCCAAATCAGGGTATAGCGGTAGGTATGGCATCTAACATTTGCAGTTTTAACTTAAATGAAATATGTAATACCACAATAGCATTTTTAAAAGATCCTGAATGTGACCTTAAAAGAACATTAATTGCTCCTGATTTTTCTACTGGTGCGCAGCTTATTTACAAAGAAAGCGAAATCGATACAATTTTTAAAACTGGTCGTGGTAGCTTTAAGCTTCGTGCTTGCTATCAGTATGATAAAAAGAATAACTGCATTGAAATAACCGAAATCCCTTACACAACAACGGTCGAGGCTATTATTGATAAAATCGTTGAGATGGTAAAACTGGGCAAGCTAAAGGATATATCAGATGTTCGTGACGAAACCGACTTAAAGGGTTTAAAACTAACTCTTGATTTAAAACGTGGAGTAGACCCTGAAAAACTTATGGCTCGCCTCTACAAGCAGACACCTTTAGAAGATTCGTTCAGCTGTAATTTTAATATATTAATAGACGGTGCACCTCGTGTTATGGGTGTACGTGAAATCTTAGATGAGTGGAGCAAATTCCGTTTAGGTTGTATAAAACGCCGTTTAGAGTTTGACCTTGATAAGAAGAATCATCGTCTGCATCTTTTATTAGGTCTTGAAAAAATATTGATGGATATAGACAAGGCAATTTCTATTATCCGAAACACAGAAGAAGAAGCGCAGGTTGTGCCTAATCTTATGTCTGGCTTTGAAATTGATGCAATTCAGGCTGAATTTATTGCTGAAATTAAGTTGCGTCATTTGAATAAAGAGTATATTTTAAATCGTTTAAAAGACATTGATTCTTTAAAGAAGGATATAAATGATTTACAGAAAACTCTGGCAAGCAACGTTGCAATGAAGCACATAATTATTCGTGAACTCGAAGGAATTATGAAAAAGTTTGGCGCAGAGCGCCGTACACAGATTATATCTGAAGATGATGTAGTAGAGGTAGTAGAAGAAAGCTTCGTAGAGGATTATAACCTTAAAATGTTCTTAACCGAGCAGAATTACTTAAAGAAAATATCACTGGTATCTTTACGTGCAAGCTCTGACCAGAAATTAAAAGAAGACGACAGAATAATTTGCTCGTGCGAGTGCTCAAATCGTGACGAGGCATTATTCTTCAGTAACAGATGCAATGTATATAAAATGAAAATCAACGACATTCCTGATTGCAAAGCAAGCGTGCTGGGTGAATATCTGCCGAATCTTTTGGGAATGGAAACTGATGAAAAGATAGTTTATATGGCAGTTACAGACGGAAAATATGCAGGTAATATGCTGTTCTGCTTTGAAAACGGTAAGATGGCTAAAGTTCCTTTAGAAAGCTATGCTACAAAAACTAATCGTAAAAAGCTTACAAATGCATATTATGCTAAATCACCGCTTGCGTCTGTGCGATACTTACCTGAAGATACCGAGCTTGTTGTATTTAGCAGTATAAATAAAGTCTTGATTTTTGATACTGCTAAAATTCCTTTAAAATCGACTAGAAGCACACAGGGCGTTCAGGTTATGACACCTAAAAAGGGTAGTGTAATAGCAAAGGTTGTAACACTTGACGAAGTAACGTTTACTGAATTTGATTATTACAGAACGAAAAACATTCCTGCGAGGGGTTCATATTTAAAAGATGATGATGTGCAGGGTGAACAAATTTCATTGATTTAAAACCAAGGGGCTGTTGCAAAATGCAACGGTCCTTTTTGTATTATTTAAATGACGTGTCTTAAATGACTAAGAATGCATTATTTATGTTGTAAAGATGCGCGTAAAGTTTACTGATAAAATGTAAAGTGAAAGTCTTTACACTATATAATAAAGACTGATACAAAAGGAATTGCATATATTTTCCTCAATGGCATAAAATTGTCATACTTTCTTTTGTTTTGTCAGTTGATGTTTTGTAGTGCTGGTAGTAAAATATAATAGTAAATAGTTGCTTTTGTGCTCAAAAGTAAATGTTATTAGGAGGAAATCATATGAAAATCAAAGGCAAATTTTCGCTGTTGCAAAAAATGATTTTTTGGATTATTTTAATCACATTTTTTGCAAATGTTTCTCTGCCTGTTTTAGCTCAGGAAGAAACAGACAGCGTTCTTCAAAATCAAGAGGAGTATGTATCCTTAAATGAAGATGATGAAAACACAAATATTGTTGACGATGTTTTAGCAGCACCAGCAGAAAGTTCAGAATTGAAGATTGAGGAGAATGAACAGACTGCGACAGACGAAAGTTATTTATCAAATAAGGAGCTGTTAGAAAACGCTGTTGCTATCGAAAATGTTCCACCTTCCCAACAATTGATAGAAAAAACAATAAGCGAATTTAAGTTTTCTGCTATTTCAGAAGATTCAATATACGGCGTAAGAAACACATTAAATCTTATGCAGGAATATAACTCAGGAACAGCCGCAACGTTTGGTGGCGCAAATGTAGAGTGGAAGTCAGAACCAAGCGGAATTATTGCTGCCGATGGTACGTTAACCAAAACCCAGCAGGCGCAAAATGTAAAATTAACGGCAAAGATAACCGCTAAAGATGACGAAAGCTTATTTGCCGAAAAAACATTTTCACTTATAGTTTTACCGCAAGGCGAGAACTTCCTTTATGAAACATTTGACAATGGTTCAACAGCAAGCCAGAATTTAAACGGCTATAATGGCTGGAAAGAAGTAAACAGTTCAAAGGCAACTTATATCGATGATACTGAAATCACACTGGAACAAGGAGATGCTTCTGACAATCTTCTTATGCAGTATAAACGTACAACCGTAAACGATAAATCTGCAATACTTACTGCTTCGAAATTCCTTGAAAAACGAAGCGGTGAATCAATGGTTAAGGCTCCTTTAGAAAGAGGAATTGCAAATATCAGATTCCGTTTTAAACGCAATGATGCAGCAAGATGTCTTTACGTACATTTAGAAGACGTCGACGGCTATCGCGAAACTATGCGTGTAAACTTTGATAAAAATGGTTTGCGCCCGGGTGATGAAGCGATATTTACTGACAAAATCCCGTTTAATTCAATACCGCAAAAAGACGTCTGGTTAATGGCAGAAATTACAGCTGACTATGACAGAAGAATATATAGCTTTTCAATTTATGATGAAAAAAATGACAGCTTAGAGCTTTTTGAGAATCTGAAAATGGCGAACAATGCAGGAAATCTTGCTTCTATTGCTTTTGGTAGTACCCGAAGCGGTACAAATAAAAATGGAGCGATTTTCTTAATAGATGATGTGTTTGTAACACAAGCAAAACCGCCGATGACAAACAAAGAGGCAGCTGAAGAAGTGGCTGAAAAAATATCAAATTCAATGAACGGCTCTTATGTTACAGAAAATTTGAAATTAAGCAATCATTTCGAGTATGAGACAACCGTTATTTGGAGCTCTTCAAATGAAGATATTATACAGGTAATCGGCGAAACGGGACTCGTTACTCCGACAGATAAAGAAGAAAAGGTTAATTTGACTGCAGCTGTTGTTAGAGGGGATGTTAAGGCTGCTAAAACTTTTGAAGTTACAGTTGCTCCTTTTTCAGAGACCGTGGCTCCGACTAAAAAATTACTTAATGAGGCGCTGACTTTATACACCTTCCGTGAGGTGACAGACGAAAGCCAGTATATGATTACCCAAGATTTGTCGTTGCCTGCAGAATATAATAAAGGCTTGGCAAAACGTATAGGCGGAGTTGATATTTCGTGGAAATCCTCACGCCCTAATGTGATGACGGACGAGGGAAAAATTACACCGCAGAAATACGATACATATGTAACATTAACTGCAACCTTCAAAGCAAAAGAAAATGCTACGATAAGTGCAAAAAAGACATTTAAAGTTTGTGTTGCAGCTAAAGGCGAGTTTGTTTTAAAAGAAACCTTTGAAGAAGCTGACTTTGAAAAAGATATGTATAAATCTGTAGCGGAAACGGGTATTGTAAGTCCGGGTGAAGTAGTAAAGCCTGTCTATAAAGACTGGATATTAACTGCCGACAGTGACACTAAGCCGATTAACACCGATACACAGGTGGTATATTTCCCTGATGATCCATATAATACGGTTTTAAACTATACACGTGCTCAAAATAATAAAACTTCGCCGGATGTTCCTGTAACATTTACTAAAATGGAGTTCGGAAAAGAATACACCAGCGGAACATTGTTCATATCGGTTAACTTCTATCTGACTAACAACACAAGCCGACTTACAATCGGTCCGCTTCTTAAGGATGGTTCTGAAGGCTCGGCTGCTTTTAACCTTAACTATACCAGAATAAATAGTGTTGTAAGGCCTGTTGCAACAAAACAATGGCACCATATGAGTATTGTTATACAGTTGAGCGAGAGTGTTGAAATACCGCATCGTTATGATGTATTTTTAGATGGCGAACGCGTAAACAGCAATCAGACTACCTATGATACCGGAATGCCGGTATATGGTTTGATGATAAGTAGTGTCAGAACATCAGATGGTCCTAATGGCAGCTGGTATATAGACGACCTTTCTATTCGCCATATTAATTATGATGTAAGTGACGATATAGCGCGTGCGGCAACGAGATTAGAACTTGATATGCCAAGCGTGGTTACAGCTGATTTAGATTTGCCGGTTGAAGGAGAAAATGGTACAAGAATATCATGGCAGTCGTCGGATGAAGATGTGATCAGCAGTAGCGGAAAGATAAGTCACGGTTCTGGAAGAGGCAGTGCGACTTTAACTGCAACTGTTACGAAGGACTCTTCTTTTGTTAAGAAAGTCTTTCCGGTAAGTGTATCAGCAACGCTCCCGGCAAAGCCTTACAGCGTAGTAGCTTTGGAAAAAGCTGACGGAAAAATTACAGGTGTACAAGTCAGAAATAACAGTTTTTCTGAAGATTGCGTACTTGTTACTATGTTATATTCGCGCGGAACATTAAAAGAAATAAGAATTTGTGACCTGACTGCCACAGAGGGAACAACAGAAACTGTACTTTTTGATAGCGCAATTAATACCGATATTTATTATGTTGGCGAGATACGTTCGTATGTATTTGATACATCCAACAACGAAATAATAAGCGATTTTCATATGGAGGATATAGATAGATGAAAAAACTGAAAAAAGTAATTTCTTTAGTTCTGACAGTTGCTTTATTATTAACGCTTGTTCCTCAGATTACGATTGCAGAAAGTGAAGGTTTTATGAAAACTTTGAATCTATGACAGAGGGAAGCACTCCAAAAAGTGACGCATATGATTTGCAGTGTTTAAGCGGCACCGGATCTATTCTGACAGAAAAGCACGGCGACAATAAGTGTGCTGCCATAAAAAATTATGACGAAGGCACATACGTAATGTTAAAGAGCAGCTTTGCTGATTTGAAAGGTGCTATAAGTGCCGGCGCTGATTTTTGTCAGCACAGTACAAAATCAAACGGCAATGTTATTATCCGATTAATGCAGAATGATATAATTGGCTGCTCTGTCGAGACGGTAGACGGAGATATCGTTTACAAACACGCAGAAGAAGACAAGGTTATTGTTTCCGATTATCAATTAGACGTTGTTTATTCTATTAAATTAGAAATATCAATAACAACAGGTCTTGTTGATATCTATGTAAACGATGAGTTAGCATGTCAGGATGCAGGAATGTTAAATGCATTTACTGCATTAAATGAATTCAGAACATTTACTACTACTGCTCCCGGTTTTGATATAGATAATATCTATGTAAGACCTTCTACAGTAGTTGCTTCGTCGGAAATAAGCGGAAGTGATGTGTTAAGTGTTCCGCCGGCAGGCAAAACACAAAAATATACATATTCAGCTAAAGCCTTTTCAGATGCAGGTGATGTGATTACCTCTGCTGGATTTGAATGGACAGTAACTCCTAATGATGGTAAAGTTGTTTTAAATACAATTGACGAAAAGTCAACAGAGCTTGTGGTTTCCGGTGATGTAGTGCCTGAAACACAATATACCTTGCGTGCTAAAACAAGCGGAACAACTGTTGTTACCGAGAAAACATTGACGGTTAAAACGGCAGTGTTTGACAAAATAGAAATACGTGGAAAAGGCTCTTTGTC
>JAFQAG010000026.1 GCA_017416985.1 Clostridia bacterium | reverse complement strand
CAACATATGAAATGAAAAAGGAGTTTTATATATGAAAAAATTTATAACAACGTTTATATGCTTAGTGATGGCAGTTTCTTTTATGTGCCCTTATATCAGCGCAGACGAAACACCTACTTACAGCAACTATGATATTATAAAAGAAGTTGCGTATGCCTATGACAGACAGGGCGCACAGATTCTTTATGACCAGTTAAACGCAAGACGGCATATTTATGCCTCACCTGAGGATGCAACTGCACAAAGAACGGTTTACTTAGATTGCAGCAGCTTTGTAAATTCCTGCTATCGTGAGGCTTTCGGTGTAAACGCAATGCCGTATGAAATCAGCGAAAAATCACCGAATACGTCTTATTTCACCACGTATGCTAAAGAAAATCCTGATAACGTAGATGTTATAGGATATTGGGAAAACGCTGACTATACCACCGAAGCAGCAAAGCAGGAAATTATGAATTATGTAAGAGGACAACTGCAAATAGGTGATTTGCTTGTTTATCGTCACGGTAAAACAAGTGGCTCAAGCGGTCACGTGTATATTTACATAGGTAACAATACATTTTTGCATTGCTACGGCGGCGGTTCATACACCAGAAATGCATCAAATCCTGCTCTTTCGTATGACGGCACTTTGGGCGAAGAATCAAGCGGTATGATAGATGATATTTCGTGTAAATCTATTTTTGAAGACACATCAAACAAACGTTATCTTTTTAAAGAAACATCTTCTGACACAGTAAGAAACTTCTGCTTGTTAAGACCTCTTGCAAGAGGCCTTACACCGACCGAAAAAACTTTAAAACGTATGGCAATAGCAGGTATTTCAATGGAAAAGACAGCATCGGTTTATGAAAACTCTGCTGTATACACAGGCGATGTTATAACCTATACAATAACTCTTGAAAATACTACCTCGAAAGCTATTTCAAACATCAATGTTGCAGACGTTATTCCTGTAGGAACTGAGCTTGTATCGGCAAGCGGTGCAACAGTTGAAGACAGCAAATCTCTTTCGTGGAGCACAGATGTAGCATCAAAAGCTACAGTTAAGCTTACCTATGATGTGCGTGTTACGGCTACTGACCCAGGTGCACTTATTAAAAGCGAATCTGCATATGTAAACGGCATAGAACTTGGCGACATCACGCACAGTGTTTCGGGATATGCAAAAGCGCAGGGACTTGTTTTAGGCGAAATAGCAAGAGAACACATAGAAAAAGCATCTGCTTTTGACAGCGGAATAAGCTTTGTAAACTCTTTATACAAATCAGCTTTAGGCATAGACATTTTCGGTGATATGACAGCTAAAGAGGCTCTTGACCAGCTTATAGATATTGAAAACCGTACCTGCTATAAAAATACCGAGCTTTCGAAAATGATTGCGCCGAATCTTTACGGCGGATACCTTATAAGATACGGTTGGTTATATAATCCTGAACAAAACAGCCGAACACGTTTAGTTTCAGAATCTGAACTTGAAGAGGGAGATATTATCATCGCTGACTACAGCGGCGGAAGCATTGTTTATGTATATATCGGAAACTCTACTTTGGCAACAGTAAAAAATGGAGCTTGCACCACTCTTACCATAGGTAAAAACATACACGGTGAGGGTGCTGACAACATATTAATCTCGCTTTTTGGATATGACCGCTTTGCAATTTTGCGTCCGTCAATGGCAAATACAGGGTCAGATGTCAATGTTGAATCAATTTCTATTACAACTCCGCCGGATAAGCTCACATACAAAAGCGGCGAAACCTTTGACAGAACCGGCATGGTTGTAACTGCTAAAATGAGCGACGGTTCTGTATGGAACATAAAGGGCTACAGCGTAGTTCCTGAGATTTTAGAATATCCTACAAATTCTGTAACTGTAAGCTTTGGCAACATTACCGCCAACTTAGAAGTAACTGTTTCAGAGCAAATGGTTATTACAAGAGTTAAAGAAGCTGTGCTTTTAGATGTTGGCAGAGAAATTATGGCAGAGGGAATAGTTGTTGGTACATCAAACGAAGGGTCCGGTGACCAAGCTCAGAAAGAATTACTTATCAAGGATATTTCTTCTGATGCTATTATAGCAGTGAGAGGTATTCCGTCATCATATGGTACATATCCGCATTACGGCTATAAAATAGGCGATAGAATTGCCTTTAAGGCAACAATAAGTACAGACCCGCAATATACCGAAAAAAAATGTCTGTCATTTTCTTCTGATAACGGAGCAAAAGAAACAACTATAGTATCATCTGATAACGAGATAATATATAAACTTGACAATGTCGTTACTTTAGACACATGGACAAATATGAAGAAGTTTTACAGGTCTGTTTATGCTCCCTATACATATTTTAAAATTACGGGCGGAGTATATATAAATTGTTATGCAGGCGCAAGCGATGGAGTGACTGTATACAGAATTCATAAAAACAGTTCTGCTGCAAAGGTTACAGATATGAAGGTAAGCGCAGGAACATATTTATCTTTAAGGGATAATATAATGACGCCTAACTTAGGCGATGACTGGACAAAGCTGTTGTTTAATGAAGAGGTGTCAACAGGCTATCCCGGAACCTTTATTGATAAGGATTTTTATGCACTGTACATAGGTGGAAACACTTCTTATTTTCAGCTTGTAATACTTGACGAAGACTGGATAGAAAATAAAGAGTTCTGCGTTACAAAAATCGGCGCAGATAAAAAATCAGCACAGATAAATGTGCCAAACGCAGGCTCATATTCAGTTATCTTTGCAGATTATGATAAGGGTCAGCTTAAAAATATTGATATTGTTCCTGTAACGGTAACAGAAAATAAAACCGGCAAAGTAACAGTTAATATGCAAAAACAAACCTTCTCTTTAGATACAGATGATAAGGTTATGCTTTGGAATAGTATGTCCGGAATAACGCCATTGTGTGAAGAATTTAAAATTGAATAGTAAACAACAAAAAAGCTGTAAAAAACTTAAGTTTTTTACAGCTTTTTTAATTGGGATAGGAAAAATGGTTCAGAACGGACAAACTGAGCCCAAGCTTTGCTTGGGGTTACCCGAAGGCGTACTGCGTCACAGATGGCTTCGTTTTTTGTGTGGTCGGCATATGCCAACCACTTTACCCACTTAGCATCTGTTCCTTCATCATTCAAAGGCGCTTGCCTTTGAATGAAAAGGAGAAACCGACTGCTTACGTGAATGATTTTCTTTCTTGCAAAGAAAATCTGAACACGGTAGGTGTGTTTCGACGCGCGAGAGGCGAAATTTGTTCGTAGCAAAAAGGCTTAAAACTAAGAAAAATTGAATGCAATGAGATTTTTCAACCAAATCAAAAAATTTATAATTTACGAACCACCTACGTCAATGTTTTTAGTGCCTTTTTGCGTTCTGGGACATTTTTACATCCCATTTTAATATCCCAACTCGTCCGACAACGAGTCATCATTCTCAACCCAGTTGGCAACCTTTATTACTCTGTATTCATTAGGGGTATCACGAACAACTATATCTTTAATGCCCGCATTTATAATCATTCGCTTGCACATTGCACAGCTTGTGGCATTTTCAACAATTTCTCCGGTTTTTGCATCTATGCCAACCATATACATCGTTGCCCCAATCATATCCCGGCGTGCTGCACTTATTATGCAGTTTGCCTCTGAATGCACCGAGCGGCACAGCTCATAGCGCTGACCACGTGGAATATTAAGCTTTTCACGACGGCAAAAGCCTAAATCAATGCAGTTTTTTCTGCCTCGTGGTGCACCTGTATAGCCAGTTGAAATAATCTCGTCGTTTTTAACTAAAATTGCACCATAGTTGCGGCGCAGACAGGTTCCTCTGCCTGCCACAGTCTGAGCTATGTCTAAATAATAGTTGATTTTGTCTCTTCTTTCCATAAAATTCCCTCTCTTTGTTGCTTATTTTTTCTGTCACCCTAAGACAGACGGGGATTTTTTATTTTGTGCCAAACATTCTGTCGCCGGCATCACCAAAACCGGGTACAATGTATCCGTCTTCGTTTAAGCCCTTGTCAACAGAACATACATAAATTTTTACATCAGGATATTTTTCTTCAATGAGCTTAACACCCTCAGGAGATGCGATAAGGCTCATTATTTTTATATCTTTCACATTTCTTTTCATTAAAAGCTCGATAGCCGCACAAACAGAGCCGCCTGTTGCAAGCATAGGCTCTAAAACTATTGCCTCTGAGCTTTCGATATCGGTCGGCAGCTTGCAGTAATAATCCTTCGGCATAAGTGTTTCTGTTTCACGATAAAGTCCGATATGACCGATTTTTATCGACGGCATAATGCTTTCAATTCCCTCTGCCATAGCAAGACCCGAACGCAAAATAGGAACTAGTGCGAGCTTTATTCCGCTTATAACCTTAGACTGTGCCGATGCAATCGGTGTTTCGACAGTTATTTCTTTAAGCGGCAGGTCACGTGTTACCTCGTACCACATTAAAGTAGAAATTTCTTTTACCAGTTCACGAAATTCTTTTATACTGGTCTGGCTGTCACGCAGCATGGTTATTTTGTGCTGCACCAGCGGATGTGTGATTTCAATTATATTTTTCATTATTATCTCACCTTCCTATTTTTCAAGAGAATGTATTTTATTAATTCTGTTCTCGTGACGACCGCCCTCAAACTCTGCATTCATATATGCCTTTAAAATAGAGATTGCAAGCTCAACGCCTGTTACTCTGCCACCGAATGCGAGCATATTTGCATTGTTATGACGTTTTGTCATCTCTGCAGAATATTCGATTGAAACCAGTGCACAACGAATTCCATCAATTTTATTTGCAGCCATTGATATACCAATTCCTGTACCGCAGATTAGTATTCCGAATTCATAGCCGCCTTTTAAATACTCTTTGCAGGTTTTTTCTGCAATATCAGGATAGTCAACCGATTGGGTGTCGTATGTACCGCAATCTAATACCTCTTTGCCGATTGATTTTAAATAATTCATAAGCTCTTGTTTAAGCTCAAATCCACCGTGGTCACAACCTATTACAATCATTGTTATTCTCCTTTATGTTTTTCTTCATATTCTCGTTCTGCCTGAGATACACGCAAATAAAGCGGTGATATTTCATCATAACGCTTAAGGTCATTTTCTGTGCGGCTATTACACAAAAGCGCAAGATTTGCCGCAGAAATAATATTTTGACGTTCGCCTGCAAAATATGCTTTTTCGCCTGTTTTTTCTTTAATTAAATCCTTATGCATAACCGCTCCGTCACCGACAAAAAGACATTTTTCATCGGGCAGGCTTTCTAAAAGCTCGCCTATTGTCATAACAGAAGGAGCAATTTTAGTTATAAGTCCATTTTCGGTATGCTCATATGCAGCACAAAAAACCTCGTCAACCCTTGCAAAAACTGCCGATACTATTATTCCGTCAAACGGAGTACAGCCGAAAGCCAAGGTTTCTAAGCTGTCTGCCGCAATTACCGGCTTGTTAAGCGCCTGAGCAAATCCTTTGACGGTGGTTACGCCTATGCGCACACCCGTAAATGAGCCGGGACCCACACCGCAGGCAAATGCATCAATATCAGAAAATTCATAGCCAGAGGCTTTAAGCATTTGCTCTATCATAGGCAAAAGCTGTGCCGAGTGCGTTTTTTTCTGGTTAAGTGTATACTCACATACTATCGCTCCATCCTTTGCCAAAGCCGCTGTCGCCGCCTGCGAGGAGGTATCGATTCCAAGTAAAAGCATATTTTTAAAACCTTTCTACTTTAATGATTCTTGCATCATCTGATGAATTATCTCTTAAAATGCTGATCTTTAAACAGTTTTTAGGAATATAAGACGGAACCTTTTCGGGCCATTCTATAAGGCATAGCGCACCCGAGTTTAAATAGTCGTCAAAGCCGATTTCAATAAGCTCGTCTTCGTCATCTATGCGATACATATCAAAATGATAAATTGTTTCGCCGCTATTTGTGTTGTATTCATTAACTATCGTAAAAGTCGGACTGTTTACTATATCATTTACTTTAAAATATTCGCATATACCCTTTGTGAATACAGTTTTTCCGACCCCTAAGTCGCCCGAAAGGCAAATGACATCGCCAGGCGAAAGAGTTGCTGCAAATTCATGGGCAAAACTTAATGTTTCTTTTTCGTTATTTGTTATTTTTTCCATAAAATCATTCACCGTCCGCCGCCGGAGCCATCGGTTTAATTGACGGAGCTTTTGTTGCCGGAGCAGGAGTAGGCGTAGGCTTTGGTGTCGGCGCTGGGGTCGCTACCGGTTTAGGTGTTGCTACAGGCTTTTGCGTTGCCGCAGGCTTTGGTGTCGGAGTCTTATTAGGCTCACTTGTTTTGGCAGGCTCTGCTGTTTTTTCTGCAGGCGTAGCTGTTGGTTTAGCAGTCGGTGTAGCGCTGCTTTCTGATGAAGAAGAACCAAGCTCGTCAATAGGAGCCTGTGTAGGTATCACATTAAGACCTAAAGCCTCTTCAAGCTCTTTGATTCTATCTTCTTTTTTCTCTATTAATTCAATTAGTTCTTTTTTAGACATTTTTTTATAGTCAACATCTGGTGTTGCAGTAGCTGTCGGTGCATTAGTACTTTCTGTTATCGGGTCAGGCTCACTGTTTGAACGAAGTGACAGGGTTGTAACCCAAAAGGATACAAAAAATAACGCTATTAACAGCACAACTATACCCAAGCCAAGTAAAAACTTATTACTCTTGCCATTCTTTTTTGAATTTTTAGCCATAATAAACCTCCTAAAGCAATTAGACATCTATACAAACAAAATTTTTATACACATATATTTATTTTATCACATTACGCTCACAAAGTAAAGCAAAATAGCGGTTTTAGTATAACAAAAATCCTCCTGCTAAGGAGAATTTTTGTTAATTTGTTATTGGTATTTCTGAAGATTTAAGTATAGGGTTTAAGTTTTCAAGGCTTTCCCAAACCATAATTTTAATTGTATCTGCGTTTTGATAATTATTATATGGGCTGGTAATCTCATTTTTACCTGCACCGAAGCCGGTCGAAACATATTTTATATCAATCACGCCATCCGTGTCGTTATATATAACAACAGGAATTATTGCATTACTAACAGCATGGGGCATATTTACTGTTATAATGTTTTTAGTCAGGTCAAAGCTTATATCCGATTCAGCCGCATCTTGAAAATGTATTGTCGCATTTAAGAGCTTTGAATTATAAGCTTTGATTGTTATGTCATTCCAGGAGCTTTCCGTTCCTAGATAATAAACATTTTTTAGATTTCTGCAATTATAAAATGCGTAGTAATCAATTGTTGTCACACTTTCAGGAATAGTTATATTTTCGAGCGAGGTACAATCATAAAAAGCAGAGTTATCAATCGAGCTTGCTCCATTTTTTATTGTCACGTTTTTCAGACTTTCACAACAGAAAAATGAAAAAGTACTAATCGCACCGACACTTTCAGGAATAGTTATATCTGTAAGACCGGTACAGTTTTGAAAAGCATATGCACCAATGGTGTTTACACCGTTTTCTATTGTTATATCTTTAAGTCCGTAGCAGCAGTCAAAAGAAAAGTTGTCTATGGTTTTAATATTTTTGGGAATTGTTACAGCTTCAAGAGTGTAACAATCAAAAAAGGCATTAGTACCAATTGAAGCAACCGTGTTTCCGAAAACGATTTCGGTAAGATTTGTGCAATGTGCAAATGCGTAATTGCCTACACTTGTAACACCGTCGTTAATTACGATTTTTTCAACATAGCTTGAGCTCCATGGCGCAGAGTTTCTTGCTGTATAGTTTGTCATTTTACCCTCACCGCTTATTGTCAGAATTCCGTCTGTAAGCGACCATGTTAAATTTTCACCGCAGGTATTATTTGCTGCATATACGTTTACTCCTGATATATTTATTAAAACGCATATAATCAAAAACAAATTTAAAAGAGCCTTCTTCATGCTATTTCCCCCAGAATTAAAAATGTTATTAAGTACAAGCATTGATTATACCACTTATTTAATTAAATTTCAATATTATTAAATTTAATTATAAAATACTGATAGCAGTATTTTTATAAAAGTCTTATTTTCTGCTGTTTTATTCGCAGCCACGTGCCAATATATAAAGATAATCAGACAAACGGTTTATATAAACCAATGCGTTTTTATCTGTTTTATGCTTTTTGGCAACTTTACAAAATTCTCGTTCAGCACGACGCAACACAGCACGTGCTACATCTAACCGTGCAGATAATTCGTTCGCACCGTAAAGCACAAAGCAATTTTCACGCTCAAATGATACCTCTATTTTGTCTATTTCTGATTCTAAAGCCGCAATTTGCTCGTTTTTTATAAAAAAATCGGCATTTTCTGAGTCTGAAATCCCTGCCATAACCAGCATTAAATTTCTCTGCAGACACGAAATAGTTTCTTTTAAGCTATCTTCTGCAACTACCTTTGCCAGTCCTAAGTGACTGTTTACCTCGTCAATCGTGCCCAAAAGCTCTATCTTCTCATCGGTTTTCGATACAGCCTTGCCGCCACAAAGACTGGTGGTTCCGCAGTCACCGCTTTTTGTGTAAATTTTCATTGTTTCTGCTCCTTTTATAAACTCATATCAAGTCATATCTAACTTTTAAATACAATAGGCAATTACCAAAAGTCTTTTTGCGGCTTCGGCTATTGAGTTTTTATAAACAAATTCTCCTTTATTATGAATAGCACCGCCTCTAACGCCTATTGAATCGACGCAGGGGATTCCATAGGACGAAATATCAGAAGCATCTGAGCCACCATTACTTGAGTTTTTAAGTAACGTCGGCATATTGTTTTCTGTAAAAATTTCATTGATTTTTTCTAGCAATTTCAAATTGTCATCTTTAATCTCCATAGGCACTCTGCGACTGAGCAATGTTGCTTTACAGGTTGTTCCTGCCAAATATGACTTTTTCGATACCTTTTCTACAATTTTATCCGCCTCTTCCATTTCCTCTTTTGTAGAAAAACGGATATCTACGGCAAAATCGCATTTTTCTGGGACAGTATTCGGCACAGTGCCTCCGTTGATTGTTCCGCAATTAAACGTAATTCCTTCAGGATTTTTATACTTTTCAAATTCAAGAATTTTTTGCGCAGCCTCTGCTATTGCACTTATGCCGTTATAGCAAACCCCAGAATGCGCAGCCTTGCCGGTAACTTCGAAAAGATATTTACTGATGCCTTTGCGCTTAACTGTTGCGTATCCCTCTGTATATCCTTCGCAGTTTAAAAATCCTATGCAGCCCTTTGACTTTTCTGCCATAAACGAAACTGTTGTTTTGTTACTTGTAGCGCTGCTTACTTCTTCGTCACTCTGTAATATAAGTTTTATAGGTCTGCCTTTAAATCCGCAATAGTTAAGAACTCTCATAGCGAAAAACGCTGCTACAATTCCACCCTTACAGTCAACCACCCCGGGTCCATAAATTTTATCATTTTCTATTCTTACCGGAGGCGTTCCAAACAGACCGACAGGATGAACTGTATCCATATGTCCGGAAAAAACTATCGGCTTCTCAGCAATTTCAGGATTCATTGTTATGCATATGCAATCCCCAGAAACCTGCTGTTTCTGAATTTCAATCTCCCACCCTAAATTTCTCGCTTTTTCACATATGTACTCTCCGACTGCATCTACACCCTTCTTGTAATCAGAAGGACTTTCGATGTTGCATATATCAACAAGAAATTCAATGTATTCATTCTCAAGACTTTCTATTTTATCAAATAATTTTTGCATATCGTAGTTGTTCCTCTCTGTATTTTATCGGTAAGAAATTGTACTTTAAACAAAAGTTCGTGGTAAGTTATGAACAAAAAATCATTGTTTTGAAAATGTCTATTTGGAATCAGTAACTTTTATGATTTTTCCTTTTCGCACAACCTTGGTTTGTGTATCTTTAGGCCACTCTGTAAGTTTTTCTGACTTTTCCAATTCTTCTTTCAAAAGCCTTTCTCTTTCCTCAATAGGTAGTCCAGAATCAATATAATGACCATCATAATAACTTTCTATAACCTTTTTCTTCATGTAGTCCCCTCTTTTCGACATCATTCGACATATTTATATTGCGACACATAAGGTTTAGATGCAAACCCTTTGGGTGGATGTTCATATCAAGTTAGAACAAAAAATTATTTTATAACTCCTGTAATTTCAATACCTTTTGACTTAAAATATTCTATTGCCTTTTCATCATATACCGTTGTGAAAAGTATATGCTTCCTATGATGAATATGAAAATCGCATACTCCGTTGTCAGAACTACGATTTTCAAAATCTTTATCTTTAAGATAAATTATTTTATATTTGTATTCGCCTTTGATTTTCAAGTCTATACTAATGAGATTTCCAAGATATATCTGATCTTTAACAATATGTATTCCTGCTATTTGATTAAGTTCATAGCTTTTCTTTCTTAATCCTTTATAACACAGATTATTATTTTCTATTAATAAGCCCTCGTTTCTGCAAAGCAACCATAACACCACAACTAGAATTGTAAGTACACAGGCTATTGTAAAAGAGGATTTAAAAGTATTTTCTTGTATTCCGAATACTATAAGTGCAACATCTGCAATCAAAGTAATAATCCAAAGAATCTTCGCAGAATAATTATCAGCTTTTATAAACAACTTCATCTTATTCTCCTTTCGACCTTTTTCGACATATCCATATTGCGACACATAAGGTTTAGATGCAAACCTTTTTGCTGTCAGGTTCGTGTTAAGTTAAGGTCAAAAAATATTATTTCTTTGCAATTACAATTGGTTGGTAAAAACCTGTTTCTTCAGGGAGTTTCCATACCACACTGCTACAACCATTAGAAAGAAGTATGTTTGTGAGTTCTTTTCTCCGAACCGCCCTGTATTCACATTCAAATTTATTTGTTTTTAGTGTTTCTTCATCTTCGATAATATACTGAATAAGTCTGTAACATTCACAATCCCAACTCCAAGTTTGAAAAGATACTCTTTGTCCTTTTTCTGTCTTATGTATATATGGTGCAGAATATGGTGGCTTACTTTCAAGCAGTGCATCATAATCTCTAATACTTGCAACAAACATACCGCCAGTCGCTAACCTGCTTGTTATACTCTTGATAGCAATTTCCAAATCACTCTTTGTAAGCATGTGAGGCAAAGCATTATCCATAGCAATAATAATATCAAACTCTTGTGAAAAGGTTTTGGATAACACCCGAAAGTCGGCATGTTTAAAACAAATCTTTACATCGTTTTTCATAGCTCGCTGTCTCGCCTCTTCAAGTTCACCATCACTTATGTCAGAAGCAGTTACATTATATCCCATAGAAGCAAGCCCTATTGCCTGGGTTCCAATACCACAAGCACAATCAAGAATTTTAGACTGGTTACCATATCCATTGTGTTTAAACAATCCATCCAATATTAAAGCTTGTTCTTTTGTTGTGGCTTGCCAATCAAGAAAAAGCTTATCATATTGTGAAGCCAAATTATCATAAAAACTCTGTATGATATCCATATAGATATTCCCTTCCTAATTTTAGTTTATTTTCAGACAAGTTTCGACACACATTACAT
>JAFQAG010000259.1 GCA_017416985.1 Clostridia bacterium | reverse complement strand
TTATCAAGTGTATAGTCTATATCACTTTCACATTCAATATGTATTGTAATAATATCTGAACCAGCCTTTGCAAAATCCTCAACATAGCGGTGTGGCTCAGATATCATAAGATGAGTATCAAAAACCATATTGCTGTGCGGTCTTAAGCTCTTTACAATAGGCGTACCAAAAGAGATATTAGGAACTAAATGTCCGTCCATAACATCTATGTGCAAATATTCGGCTCCTGCCTTTTCTACAATTGCAACATCCTCTCCTAAGCGAGAGAAATCTGCTGATAAAATTGATGGAGCTATTATCATTATTTCATCCACTCCTTAACTTGTTTTAATGTATCATAAAGCTCTATATAGCTTTCGTATCTGCTTTGTGATATTTTCCTCTCACTTAAAGCGTCTTTTACGGGACAGTCAGGCTCGTTTATATGAGCGCAGCCTGCAAAACGGCATCCACCCAGATAAGGAGAAAATTCAGGAAAATAATTTTCTAAATCTGCCGCACGAAGCCCCTCTACCTCGAATGAACTGAAGCCCGGTGTGTCAAAGGCATATCCGCCAAACGGCAGCTCTAAAAGCTCAACGTGGCGGGTTGTATGCTTGCCACGTTTTATTTTGTCGCTTATTGTTCCGGTTTCCATTTGTTCATCGCCTATTAAGCTGTTTAAAATGCTCGACTTACCAACACCGGAGTTACCTGCAAACGCTGTGACCTTATCTTTTAAAAGCTCTTTAAGCTCTTCTTTGCCCTCGCCTGTTTCGCTACTTGATAAAATTACCGCAAACCCTGTTTGTCTATAAATTTCTGCCAGCTGTTGCGCCTCTTTTGGCGCAATATCTGTTTTGTTTATGCATACCGCACACGATACATCGGCAGCTAAAGCCGTTACCGACAGCTTATCAACCAGCCTTAAATTCGGCTCGGGGTCTTTTGCCGCAAAGGTTATTATAATTTGGTCTAAGTTTGCAACCGGAGGACGAATAAACGAATTTTTACGTGGCAGAATTTCGTCAAGACTGCCTTTAAGCTCAGCCTCGTCAACAATGCTGACCTTCACCTTGTCGCCCACGATGGGAGTAAGGCTACGGCTGCGAAATTTTCCCCTTGCCTTTGCCTCGACAATGCCGAGCTCGGTTTTAATGTAATAAAATCCGCCTATTCCTTTAACAATGATGCCATCGAGCATAATTTTACCTGTCCGTTTCTGTTTTGTTTAAAACATATTTTAATTATCTGCATTGACCGCCCCAAAGCCAGCCTGCTCAACCAATGCTGCACCTGCAGGACTTGACAACAGCTCTGCAATTTTTCGTGCAGGACTGTCATCCGGCTCGTCACTTCTTAATACCGCATAATAATGCGTTGATAGCGGATATGTGCGGTTTGAAATGCTATCTTTGGTCGGCATTATGCCGTCAACTGCCAAAAGCTTTAACATATCATTGCCATTGGGGTCGGTTACACCAAGCACCATACCCGCATTTTTAAAATAATAAAACATACTATAGCCTAAGGCATAGCTATCTTGGTTTTTAGTATCTGAACTTATCACATCTGTTAAAATGCTCGCCATCATAACCGATGTGTTTTCTCTTTTTATATCTTCGTTTATCTCTTTTCCCTCTAAGAAAAACTTTTCCATTTGCGCATGACTTCCGCTATCGTTATTACGGCAGAATGGAATAAGCTTTTTATCAGGACCGCCAAACTCGGACCAGTTTGTGTGTTTGTTATCTACATAAATATTTTTAATCTGGTCAGTTGTAAGACCCTCGGTATTATTTTTAACACTTGTAAAAAAGATAAGTGCCTCGTCTGCTATCGGGGTATAAGAAAGCTCTACTCCGCTTTCTTTTGCCAGCTTTTCTACCTCTTCGTTAGGGTCTGGTACAAAAATCACATCTGCCTCACCCGATATTAACCGTTTATATGAATTAATGGTTTTTGAGTGTGCCGCGGGTCTTTTTGTATGATTATTGGCATTATTAAAAAATTGCCAATACAAAACCTCTGTTATAGGATACGAAGATGTCGAACCGTCAATTATCGGCATTTCTTTATCAAATCCCATAAGCATTGCCGCCTTTGACGGAACAACAGGAAGGTCAGATAATCCCCAATACAAAAGCTCTGATGCATCGCCACGCTTCATATTTTCTTTAGGGTCTAAATAATATCCGTATTCTGCATTTATGCCCTCGCCGCCTGTTTGCTCATCGCGCGACACTCTGTCAATATAAAATCCACTCGCTATAAGCTTTTTATATGCTTGCTGAGCATATAAATCAGCCTTATCCATATCCAGAATTTCATATTCTGCGTTTCGAGAATTTTTTAACCAGCCCAAAGCATCAAACGCACGACATGCCATTGTAAAAAATTCCTGCCGTAAAACCTTGTCATCAGGTCTGAACAGATTATCTGCACTTATAATACCTGCCTTTTTTGCTTCTGTAACAATTGGGGCGTACCAACTGTCATGAGCTACATCTGAAAATCCTGAATTGGTGTCACTTCCTGCCTTAATCCCTAAAAAACGAGAAATTACTGCTACCGCTTCGGCACGGCTTATAAAATCCTCGCCACGAAAATTTCCGTCACCATCACCGCCAAATACTCCTCGTACAGTCCAGAACTTCGTTGAGAAAGCGTAATTACTCTCAACACTTACATCTTTATAGTTTTCAGGTTCTTCAGCAACAAATCCTTCAATTAAATCAGAATCAAGGTCAGTTTGAACATATACTGCATCATCATAGGCAAACGAAATAGGCAATACCTCTCCCGTTGCTTTTATACGGGCTGAGCTGAGTATGGTTTTATCTCCCCACAGCTCAGGCAATTCACATTCTAATCTTATAAACGGAGGAGATGTTTTTTTGTCTGATGCCTGTGCATTCTCATCAGCAGTACACGCAAAACACGACAACACCATACACGAACAGATTGCTACACTTGTTATGTTTTTTATTAAAGCTTTCATATTCGATTACCTCCATTTTATTTATTTTTATATTTTATGCATTAGGTGCCATCGGTTTAATAGACGGCTTTTGCGTAGGCTCACTTGCCGGCTCGGATGTTTTGGTATCATCATCCGACGGAGCAGAAGACTCGGTAGTGGTTTTCGGTCCTGAGCTCAGACGAAAATCAACACTCGTCTTTTCTTTGACCTCCACTCCTGCCTGTATTGACTGCGCAGCAACTGTGCCTTTAGCACGAGAGCTTTCTATTGTAGCAATGCTTCCCCAGGTAAGACCCACATCTAAAAGTGCCGCTTTTGCCTCATCCTCTGTTTTTCCTAAAAGATTCGGTACAGCAACAAACTTTTCATCTTTTCCTGAGCTTACATAAATTGTAACCGTATCGCCTTCGGCATATTTAGCACCCATAACTGGCGACTGACGCACAACATAGCCCTGAGGAATGTCCTCGCTTATCTCGCTTACCACATTAGGAATAAGCTTTAAGTTACGTATAATTTCCTGAGCATCAGAATCCTTGCGTTTTACTAAATCCGGCATTGTACCGCCATCGCCGCCAAGACTTACTATAACTTTAACCTTTGCATTGTCTTTAACATTTTTGTTCGCCTTGGGATCTTGCGAAATTATCTTACCTTTGTCTACACTGTCGCTTTTTTGCTCTTCTTCAACTATAATTTCAATATCTGTATTCTTTACTGTTTCTTTTGCTTCTTCAACTGTCATATTGGTAAAGTCAGGCAGTTTTATTTCGTTGCCAGCAGGAGTCATAAAGAAATAGTATCCGGCACCTAAAATCGCAACAAGTAGGACGCCTGTCAGTATGCCTGCAATTACGCCCAGACGGTCTTTTTTCTTGTCCTGAGCACTTTTTTGCGGTTTGCTTTTTTTCTGTTTTTCTCCCTGAACCAATATTTCGTCAGGAATTACGTGCTCTTTCTCAGGAATTTTCGGCACTACCATTGTTTCGCCGTCTGCTAACTGACGGTCAAATGCAACAGGAGTACCCAAATAAACCTTTTTTAAGTCAATCATCATTTTAGTCGCTGTGTCGTAGCGCATATTCTGCTCTTTGCTCATTGCACGCAAAATAACATTTTCACGCGACTGTGGAATATCTTTGTTTAAAGAGCAAGGTGGAACCGGCTCTTTTTCGATGTGCTGCATTGCTACCGCAACAGCAGTATCGCCTTCAAAAGGCAGACGGCCTGTTACCATCTCGTACATTAAAATACCCAAAGAATAGATATCTGTTTTAGCATCAATATATCCGCCGCGAGCCTGCTCAGGTGAAAAATAGTGCACCGAGCCCATTCCTGCTGCACCGCCGGTTGTAATTGTGCTTGTGCTCATAACCTTTGCTATTCCGAAATCGGTAATTTTAAGCGTTCCCTCACGGGTAATAATTATGTTATGAGGCTTTATATCCTTGTGTACAATTCCCTTTTTGTGTGCGTGCTCTAAGCCTGAGCAGATTTGTGCCGCATAATCAACAGCCTCTTTCCATGGGATTATCGCCTTTGCATCTATATATTGCTTTAGAGTAACACCCTCAACATATTCCATAACGATATAGTCAAGGTCGCCCTCTTGTCCTACATCATAAATCGAAACGATGTTAGGATGCGAAAGGCTGCCTGCCGACTGTGCCTCTGCTTTAAAGCGCGCAATAAAGTCGGTATCCTCGCGAAATTCCGGTCTTAGCACCTTAATTGCAACATATCTGTTAAGTACAAGACATTTTGCCTTATAAACAACAGCCATGCCGCCCTTTCCTACTTCTTCTATTATCTCATAACGATTAGCAATCATTTTTCCAGTCATCATAATATCAATCATCTCCGCATCAATATTTATAGAGTCGTCTGTCATATCTGTAATAAAACCGCTGTGATATTATCAAAGCCGCCCTTGTCATTCGCCGCTGATACGAGTTTTTCTGCGGCATCCTCCATTTTTTCTGCTTCTGCGATAATGCCTTGCATTTCTCTGTCAGAAAGCATGTTAGACAGTCCGTCTGTACATAATAAGATGATATCCCCCTCCTGCACATCGAACTCGTAAATATCAATTTCGATATGCGGGTCTGTGCCAACGGCACGTGTTATAACATTCTTTTGTGGATGGTTGCGAGCCTGCTCGGGAGTTATCTGCCCTTTTTCTAAAAGCTCTGCCACTAAAGAATGGTCAGATGTTATTTTGTGCATTACATCCTCACGCAGAACGTATGCTCTTGAGTCACCCACATGAGCTACTGTAACTCTGCCTGCATAATAAAAACAAGCAGTAAGTGTTGTGCCCATACCATAAAATTTTGCATTATCCTGCGCTTCGGTATAAATTGCCTTGTTTACGCTGTTTATCGCACCGATTAACATATCCTTTATCTGTTCCTGCGGTACTTCGGTGGTATAGTAGCGGTTAATATAATCGCTCACACCGTTAACAGCTGCTTCGCTTGCCGTTTCGCCGGCATTGTGTCCGCCCATACCGTCTGCAACCATAGCGTAAATTACACCGGGTCTTGACACGTATTCGGATACATAGTAATTGTCCTCGTTAATCGGTCTGGTTCTGCCCAGATCCGTACTTGCCCCAATTCTCATGGATTTTTTCACCTCTATTGTTCTTGCTATTATACTCTTTCTTCCATTACCGATTTTCTTAGCTGACCGCAAGCGGCATTTATATCGCTGCCAAGCTCACGGCGCACCGTAACAGAAAGACCAAGTTTAGAAAGAGTGTCTTGAAATTTTCTGATATTCTGTGCATTGCTTCTTACAAAATCACGCTCTGCCACGTCGTTTACGGGGATAAGATTTATATGCACCAGCATACCCGAAAAAAGCTTTGCAAGCTCTTTTGCACATTCAGGTGTATCATTTTCTCCGTGAATCATGGCATACTCAACGCTGATTCTGCGCCCTGTCACAGCAAGATAGTCTTTTAAAGCCACCATAAGCTGCGGCAGAGGATATTTTACATCGACCGGCATAAGCTGTCTGCGTTTTTCGTCAAACGGCGAATGCAGTGATATTGACAGTGTTATGGGCAGATTTTCTTTAGCCAGCGCATAAATTCCGTCAACAACACCACAGGTAGAAAGCGATATATGCCGATATCCGATGTTTAATCCGTCTTTGTGGTTTACGTTTTTTAAAAATTTAAGTACATTATCAAAATTATCGAGCGGCTCGCCTATTCCCATCATAACTATATTTGAAATTTTCTGACCTGAATCCTCTTCAGCTTTCATAATCTGGTCGATAATTTCTGACGGGGTAAGACTTCTTATAAGTCCGCCTATTGTAGATGCACAAAATCTGCATCCCATACGGCAACCAACCTGAGATGACACACAGATTGTATTTCCGTGTTTATAGCTCATTAAAACACTTTCTATAAGATTTCCGTCTTTTAAGCGAAACAGATATTTTATTGTTCCGTCGATTTTTGAAACCAGCTTTCGCTCAACCTCTAAATGACCTATTGTAAAATTTTCTGCAAGCTTTTCACGCAGGTCTTTTGATAAATCGGTCATATCTGAAAATGTTTTTGCGCCACGATATATCCATTTAAAAATCTGTTTTGCTCTGAACGGCTTTTCTCCGAGCGAGATTACTGTATCCTCAAGCTCTTTGAAAGTCATATCCTTTAAATCTGCTTTAACCATCAGCCTCTCCTTTTCAATTTGCAAATAAAGAATCCGTCACAGCCGTGCGAATCAGGATACAGAGTAATATACCCTTTTTCCATATCAGAATTAATTTTATCGCCGATATACTCACTTGCTGCGCTTACAATGCAAAAGTCAGGATTTTTTTCTAAAAAGCTATTTACGACCCCCATATTTTCCTGTGGATTAATGGTGCAGGTGCTGTATATAAGCTCTCCTTCTATTTTAAGATATTTTGCACAATTATTCAATATATTTTTTTGAATCAAAACGAGTTCGCCAAAGTCTGAAAGCTCGTCTTTATATTTAATATCAGGCTTTCTGCGAATGATTCCCAAGCCTGAACAAGGTACGTCAAGCAAAATTTTATCTGCCTTGTTTAAATACTCTTTTTTCTCGGCTAAAGCATCCATTTGTGATGCTTTTATTATCGAAATACCAAGCCTTTTGGCGTTTTCTCTTACCTGACTCAGTCTGTGCTCATAAAGGTCTGATGCCAAAATTTCGCCCTCGTTTTTCATAAGCTCTGCTAAATGTGCAGTTTTTCCTCCGGGAGCACAGCATAAATCCAAAACAGTTTCGCCTGCTTTTGGACTAAGAGCCAATGCCGCAAGCTGTGATGATATGCCCTGAATACTGAAAAGTCCGTCACGATACGCACGTGTTTTTTCAGGATTTTTTCCTCTTTCTAATACTATTCCGCAGTCAGTTATATCCGACTCGTGCGCAGTTATGCCCTCATCCGCTAAAATTTTAATAACCTCCTCGCGGCTTGCCTTTAATGTGTTTACTCTTGCCTCGATAGGCGGAGTTACATTGTTTTGCGCCAAAAGCGACTCTGCTCTATCAACGCCAAAGGTCTCTATATACCATTTAACAAGCTCGCCAGGATGCGAATATGCTACACTTAAATATTCAGCCACATTTTGCTTTTTGTCGGGCAGTTTTATTTTGCCCGCATCAGAAGCCTTATGTAAAATTGCATTTACAAACCCCGATAATGCCTTATGTCCGTATTTTTTTGCCAGCTTAACACTTTCGTTAACTGCAGCAGAAGCAGGAATTTTATCCATATAATAAAGCTGATAAATACCCATCCGCAGAATTTGCAAAATGTATGGCGAGATTTTTTTAAGTCTTATACTAGAATACGAACGTATAACATAATCTAATGTTATTTTGTGCTGCATAACACCCGAAACCAGCTCTTTTGCCAATGCTCTTTCTTCACGTGGCAAATCTGACCCACGCATATGATTGGCAAATACAATATTTAAATATCCATCTTTTTGCTCTGTTTCATACAGAATTTTAAGAGCTGCTTCTCTGCCGCTTGCCATCATTTTTCCTCCCTCGGCAAAATTAAGTTTTCTTGCAAAATCTGCCTTATTTGCGGATATTATCCCACACTTGTAATATAGCACAAAAGAGCATAAGTGTCAATAGTGCGTACTCTTAGCCATATTTGTTTTTGTGTTGACTTTTAGCGGTTTTGAGAGTAGAATTAAACTATAAAATAATTTATTTTTTATAAAGAGGTGTCGGCAAAAATGAATTCTGTTTTTCACGTTGGTATGCGAAAGATTAAAAGTGTTTTGGCTGTACTTTTTTCTTTTTTAGTATGGCAATTTATCAGGCTTTTTCTTCCGATGCTGGACGTACACCCACTATTTGCTTATATATATTCCGTTGTCGAGATGCGTGAAACTCCTGAAAAGACTAAAAACTTTGGCGTGCTAAGAATTAAAGTAACTCTTATAGGACTTGTTGTGGGACTTATTTTTATAACAATATCTGTCTGGCTTACTAAAAGCATAACCTCGCAAACTTTAAAGGCTGTTATAGAAATTGCTATTATTGCGCTTGCAACTTTAACTTCGCTTTCTGCAGCAGAAATTTTAGACTGCAAAAACTTTTGCGGAATTGCGGCAATTATAACCGTTATTTGTATGGTGGTAAACAGCGAAAAAAACATATATTTTTATGCCATTATGCGAGTAGTGCAAACCTTAATAGGCGTCGCTTCGGCTATGGTTGTTAATAAGTTTATTGGAAAGAGACAAGCGGAGTGATTAAATTTGAAAAAGAATAGCATCTGATTCTTTTGTAACAGAATCAGATGCTTTTTTATTAAGATAGACTTTTAAAAATAAAATCGGGCTTAATCATTATTTTTCTTTGCGGTATTTATTGATGAGATAAGAATTTTCTTTAATTCAATGCACCTATCAAGAATCGTTTTATCTTCATAATATCCACTCTCAATAAGCAATTCAATCCAATACTCGCTTTCAGAACATTCTTTTAAAGCAATTTGCAGTTTTGCAATGAAGTCATTTTTACCGTGTCCGTAAAATGCTTCCCTAATGTTCGCTCCAATACTCGTTCCGCTACGAATAAGTTGATTTGCAAGTACACTTTCTCATTTTTCACTTTTCACCTTATTACAAACTTTAATTATATCTAATGCAAACTGTTTGGATTTTGTAAGCAACGGACTTTCCATAAGTTTTCTCCTTTTAATAAAACTCGCTTTGCGAGTTTGCATCTTACTTCTTCCTTATTCACTATTACTTATTACTTTCCAAAAATCGACAAGTATTTTTAGGGAATAGTGAAGAGTGAATAGGTAATAAGTAAAATCGACAAGATTCTTAAGAACCTTGTCGATTTTTGGAGGCGCCACCCAGATTTGAACTGGGGAATCAGGGTGTTGCAGACCCATGCCTTACCACTT
>JAFQAG010000025.1 GCA_017416985.1 Clostridia bacterium | reverse complement strand
GGAAAATTGAGCTTTCAGAATATGACACTCAGATGGGATATATAGTTAAAATAGAGCACGAGGGCGGATACGAAACTGTTAATGCAAATCTTGCATCTAAAGAGAAGGCAGAAGTAGGGCGAGAAATAAATGCAGGCGAGTGTTTAGGCGCAGTAGGCGACAGTGCTGTTTTTGAAAAATTAGAGGAGGGGCATTTACATTTTGAACTTAAAAAGGATGGGAAGTATATAAATCCAATGGAGTATATGCGATAAAAACGAAGTACCGTAGCTAAGCTACGGTACTTCGTTTTTATTATATTTTTTCTGCGCTAAATTAAATCGCCAAATTAAAATTCACCGACCATTTTAACCTCACAACATAATTCAACATTGAACTGCTTAAATACGGTTTCCTTTATTTTATCAATCAGGGCGCAAACATCAGATGCGGTAGCCTCTCCTGTTTGGTTTATAACAAATCCTGAATGCTTTTTTGATACAGCAGCGCCGCCAACAAATGTGCCTTTTAAGCCTGCATCTTCAATAAGCTTTGCGGCAAAATATCCCTCTGGTCGCTTAAATGTGCTGCCAGCGCTCGGATATTTTAAAGGCTGTTTTTCTCTGCGGCGGGCATTTAAATCTTTCATAACTGCTTTTATTTCATCTTCGGGGGCATCTTTTAGCTTGATTTTAGTAGATAAAATATATTTTTGACCATCTGTAAAAGCACTGCCTCGATAAACAAATTTATGCTCTGCATCCTTTAATTCTTTAATATCGCCGTTTTCGTCAAGATAGGTTGTAGATACAACAACATCTTTCATTTCGCCGCCGTATGCGCCTGCATTCATATATATTGCACCGCCGACTAAGCCGGGGATTCCACCAGCAAACTCTAAACCCGAAAGGCTGTTAGATGCGGCAAAATTAGCGAGCTTAACAAGGGTTACACCGCTGCCTGCGGTAATTATGTTATCTTCTTTTTTTAGACTGTCAAAGCCTTTGCCTGTTTTAATTACAACCCCTCTTATACCCTTATCGCCAACTAGCAGATTCGAGCCTGCGCCCATCACAAAAAACGGAACGGATTCCTTTTTTAAAAAGCTAATTAATTCACAGAATTTTTCTGGAGATTCCGGTTCGATAAATACATCTGCAGGACCGCCTATTCTAAAAGAGGTATGATTTTTCATCGGCTCATCAAAAAAAACATTTTCTGTTTGCAGATTAATAATATAATCCTTACATAGCTTACTGAGCAAAAGACTTACCTCCTAATAATTATTTATCAAGTACATCTAAAGTAGGTAGACCAAACGGGTCTTCATTTTCAAAACGTGATTTGTCAAAGCCTTTACGCCGGCACAAATACGAAATTAATTTTTCTGCCGATGTGTTCATAATTAAATCTTCGTTTATGCCTGCTCTTTTAACAAGCTCCTGTGCTACTTCGGTACGTGCAACTTCATATATGCTGTGTGCATCCGAGCTTATTACCATTTTAACGCCAAGCTCTGAGCATCGCTTTGCTATTTTAAAACAATTTTCTAAACTGCCGCGACGAGTAGCGAAAGAGTGATTATTTATTTCAATAATTTTATCCTGATTTTTAGCCTCTTTTAACACTTTTTCAATATCAAAGGGAAATGCAGGTGTTCCACAATGACCGATAATGTCTACATACGGATTTTTCAAAACGTTAATATATGCATTTGTATAGTCTTTTGCAATTTCCTCTGAAAGAGCCGCATCGTGAATGCTGGCAATAACAAGGTCTAACCGGGCAAGTGTAATCTCTGACAGGTCAATATTTCCTTCTGAATCAATTATATTCGCTTCGGCACCGTGTAATACATAAATTCCGTCTATTTTGCGTGGAAGCGCCTTTAAATTCAAAAAATGCCATTCGTGCGGAGCATCCGGAATTGACGGAGCATGGTCTGTTATTGCAATAAGCTCTAAACCGAGCTGTTTTGCTCTTTGTATCATCTCGGATATTGAATTATACGCATGAGAACACGCATTTGTATGCGTATGTGTTTCTGCTAAAAGTTTCATTTTTATACCCTTCTTTTTTTATTCACTCATCTGTTCGAGCAAGCGGTTATTAAGCTCTTCGGCAGCGTTGTGACCCATTCTGCGCTGTCTGTGATTCATAGCGGCAACCTCAACTATAATTGCAAGGTTACGACCTGGCTTTATCGGAATTGTAAGCGACGGAATTTTAAGACCTAATACTTCGGTTGACTGGGTATCTAAGCCCAAACGGTCATAATGCTTTCCGCTCTGCCAGGGCTCGAGATTTATAATAAGGTCAATATTTTCTGTGTCTTTGACAGCACCCATACCGAATATACGTTTAACATCGACAATACCTATACCACGCAGTTCGATGAAGTGACGTATAATTTCGGGAGAACTGCCTACCAAAGTTTTTGAGCTTACACGTTTTATTTCTACGGCATCGTCTGCAACCAGTCGGTGACCACGCTTAACAAGCTCTATTGCGGTTTCGCTTTTTCCGACTCCGCTTTCGCCTATTAACAAAATACCTTCGCCATATACTTCAACCAAAACGCCGTGCATTGTGGTCATTGGAGCAAGGCTTACATTAAGTGCTAAAATAAGACCACTCATAAATCGTGAGCTTGCCATTGGTGTGCGCAGAACGGGGCGGCTATATTTTTTTGCACATTCTAAAATTTCAGGAAAAACATCCATATCACGAGTTATGATAAGTGCAGGGATTGGATAAACAAAAAGCTGTTCTAATCTTTTTAAACGTTCTTCTGAGTCCAGCTTTTCTAAATAAGTATGCTCAACCTTTCCTAAAATCTGGATGCGGTTAGAATCGAAGTAATCAAAAAATCCTGCTATCTGCAAGCTGGGACGGTTAACCTCGGCAACGGTAATAGGAATATCTTCATAGCCATCGGGGGCATAAATAATTTCGAGGTTATGTTCAGCAATAATTGTACCTAATTTTACAGAAATATCCATATAAAGCACAGCCTTTCTTAAGTGAAATTTGTGTCCATTATTATTATACTACAATAAACTGAATTTTTAAATACTAAAATTATTTATTTTTATACTTTATTTTTTGTGTGTTTTAGTGTAAAATAGTATATTAGTGATGATTATATATCAAGGAGGATTACATATGAGAGCAATAATTACTGTTATAGGTACAGATAAGGTAGGAATAATCGCTGAGGTCAGCCGAGTTCTTGCTGAAAATCAGGTTAATATTTTAGATATTTCGCAGACAATTATGCAGGATATGTTTACTATGATTATGTTAGTTGATGTGTCAAAATCT
>JAFQAG010000024.1 GCA_017416985.1 Clostridia bacterium | reverse complement strand
TAACACCATTATAATAGCCGTGTTTTTTTAGGATATCCAAAACATCACCGTGTGCATCACGGTCGTGGATAATATATGGCTTGCCTAACTCCTTAGCTAGCAGTAGTTGACGTTCAAACCAATGTTTTTGAACCTCTTTAGCAGCGCCCATATTATGATAATCAAGACCTATTTCGCCAACAGCTACAACTTTATCTTTTTTTAACCATTCGGCAAGCTTTTTCATTCCATTTTCGTCAAGCTCATCTGTTGCATCAGGATGAACACCAACCGATGCATAAATAAAGTCATATTTTTCTGAGAGCTTTACACTCTGAGCACTTGATTTTAAATCTGCACCTATATTTACAACAAGGGATACACCCTCATCTTTAAGCATATTTATTATACTTTCTCTGTCTTCATCAAACTTCGCATCATCTAAATGTGCGTGTGTGTCAAATAACAAGTTTTACACCTCTTTTGTTATTTATGTATCCTGACCGTAGCCTTCGTCGTCGGGCAGGTCTGGTTGTGCCGCCGCCGCAACTGCCAAGCGGTCGCAACGTTCGTTTTCGGGGTGACCTGCGTGGCCCTTAACCCAATTAAACTCTACATTGTGTTCTTCCATCAACACTAGCAAACGTTCCCATAAGTCAACATTCAGCGCCGGCTCTTTTGGGGTTCGCATCCAGCCTTTTGCCTCCCACTTATAGACCCAGCCTTCGTTTATTGCATCAACAACATATTTACTGTCTGAATATACACTTACATTGCAAGGCTCTAAAAGCGCCTCAAGCCCAGCAATAACCGCAAGGATTTCCATTCGGTTGTTGGTAGTTAAATTAAACCCCTGCGAAAATTCCTTTGATTTTCCTTTATATCTTAAAATAGTGCCATAGCCGCCTTTTCCGGGATTTCCGCTACACGCACCATCGGTAAAAAGCTCAACCGTTTTTAAGCTAGGGTCAAACATTTTTAAGCTCCTTTATAACCAGATTTTCAAGCTCATTTATTACTTTATCGAAATCTTCTTCAGATACAAATGCCGCCGCATTTTTGTGTCCGCCACCGCCAAAATGCTGTGCAAGCTTAGATAAATCTATAATTTCACGCCCTCTTAAGCTATACTTGTGACCGTTTTCGACATTATCTTTAATCAGCACACCAACTAACACGCCATCAAGACCGACGGGCATATTAGGCAAATCTTCGATTTCTTCATGCTTTATGCCGTATTCTTCTAAAAGGCTATTCGGGCATTTTAAAACTGCAATTTTACCGTCAGCAAGTTTTTCTACTCTTTCTGCCGCCGCACCCATAAAACGCAACTTTTCAAGCTTTACTGTATCATAAAGTCTGCGTGTGATTGCACGTGCATCAATGCCACGTCGTACGATATCCGCCGCCGCTAAAAGTGTGCTTTCGGTTACGTTAGAATATTTAAAATGACCGGTATCTGTTGATAAACCAGTATAAATTCCGACCTTAACCGCCATCGGAAATTCGTCTAAAACTGTGTTTGCTACCGCATGGATTATCTCGGCAGTTGCTGCCGCATCCGGCTCGCAGTAATAGTAATCGCCAAACGGCTGATTAGAAAGATGGTGGTCTATACAGATTTTGCTCTTTACATTCATGTAAAGTTCTGCCAGCTTTCCGAGTCGGTTTTCTGAGCCACAGTCAACTGCTAAAGCTGTATCTGCATCTGTTTTTGCGCTTTCTGACCACACAAGGTGACCGCTGTCTAAATAAGAATATCTTTCGGGAATAGGCTCGCAAAGCCATACATCTGCCTTTATTCCCTTTTCCTCTAAAACTGCTTTGGACGCAAAAGCAGAACCCAGAGCGTCGCCGTCTGGGTTAATGTGGGTAAAAATAGCCACGTGCTTTGCGTCCAATAATTTTTCTATTACAATTTTAAGTTCGGATGTCACGTTAGTCCCTCCTGCCGCTTTGTGCAGCCGTTAACAACTCGTTTATATGTGCACCGTGTTCAATGGAATGATCCAAAGCGAACTGTATTTCGGGAGTTATTCTTAAATTAAGTCTTCTGCCAACCTCACGGCGAACGAATCCTGCCGCTTTTTTAAGACCGACTAAAGCTTCTTTTTGAACATTTTCGTCGCCCAAAACACTTACATAAATTTTTGCAAAACGCAAATCCTGTGTAACTTCTGCTGCGACAACACTTGTCATAAGCGGAATTCTGGGGTCTTTTAATTCTCTTAAAATAGAACCCATTTCTCGCTTCATTTCTTCATTTATTCTATTAATTCTGTTTGCTGCCAATGCTGTCTGCCTCCTTTGGATTTAGTATTCACCAAAATTTGATTTTTAATCTATTTTCGCTCAACCTCAACCATACGGAAGCATTCTACAACGTCGCCCTCTTTAATATCGTTAAAGTTTTCGATATTAAGACCGCATTCATAGCCGGAGTTAACTTCTTTTGCATCGTCTTTAAATCTCTTTAATGATGCAAGCTCACCCTCGTAAACAATGATGCCGTCACGTACAACTCTGACCTGAGAATTTCTGTGAATTACACCGTCAGTTACATAGCAGCCGGCAATTGTTCCGACGCTTGATACCTTAAAGGTCTGACGGATTTCGGCATGACCTGTAACCTCTTCTTTGAATGTAGGCTCAAGCATACCCTTCATAGCTGCTTCAATCTCTTCGATTGCAGTATAAATTACACGATAAAGTCTTATATCAACACCCTGACGTTCAGCTGATGCCGCAGCGCCTGCATCAGGACGAACGTTAAAGCCTACTATAATTGCACCGGATGCATAAGCAAGCATAACGTCAGACTCTCTGATTGCACCAACGCCACCGTGAATAACCTTAACACGTACCTCGTCATTTGAAAGCTTTTCAAGCGACTGACGAACAGCTTCAACCGAGCCCTGAACGTCAGCTTTAACGATAAGCTCTAGTTCTTTCATTTCTCCTTCTTTAATTCGGTCAAACAAGTCGTCTAAGGTAACTGCGGTATGTGCGTTAACACGTTCATCTTTAATCTGTTGTTTTCTCTTTTCAATGACGTTTTTAGCCATTCTTTCGTCTTCAACAACATAGAACAAGTCACCGCCGCTCGGAACTTCGCTAAGACCTAAAATCTCAACCGGCACAGACGGACCTGCCTTTTTAATTCTTTTACCCTTGTCGTCAAGCATAGCACGAACGTGACCCATAGCTGTTCCTGCAACAATGGTATCGCCTATGCGCAATGTACCGTTCTGAACAAGCATAGTTGCAACCGGTCCACGACCTTTATCGAGCTTGGATTCAATAACTGTACCTTTAGCCTTACGGTTCGGATTTGCCTTAAGCTCGCGCATTTCGGCAACCAAAAGAACCATTTCTAAAAGTCCTTCAATGTTTATTCTCTGTTTAGCTGAAACTTCAACACAGATAGTATCGCCACCCCAATCTTCAGGGATTAATTCATACTCTGTAAGCTCCTGCTTAATTTTATCAGGATTTGCGCTCTCTTTATCAATTTTGTTTATTGCAACAATTATGCTTAAGTTTGCAGCTTTGGCATGGTTAATAGCCTCGATTGTCTGAGGCATAATTCCGTCATCTGCTGCAACAACCAAGATAGCAATATCTGTTACCTGTGCACCACGGGCACGCATAGCAGTAAACGCTTCGTGACCCGGTGTATCTAAAAATGTAATCTTTTTATCGTGGATACGAACACGGTGAGCACCGATGTGCTGTGTAATACCACCTGCTTCAGTATCTGTTACGTTAGTTGAACGAATCGCATCTAATAGAGAGGTTTTTCCGTGGTCAACGTGACCCATTACAACAACTACCGGCGAACGTGGTTCAAGAGAACTTTCGTCATCCTCGAAGTCGTCGAACAGGATATCTTCATCGCTTAATATAATTTCTTTTTCTACAATGGCACCCAAATCTTCGGAGATTAAAGAGGCAATGTCAAAGTCGATTGTCTGGCTGATAGCCGCCATAATGCCCAACGTCATCAGCTTTTTGATTACTTCAGTTGCAGGAACTTCTAAACGTTCTGCAAGCTCGCCAACAGAAATTTCATCCGGAATAAGAACGGTTTTCTTTTCTTTTTTAACCTTTTGTTCTTTTACCGGTGCAGTTTTATTGCTTATTTTTGCGTTGTCTTTTAGACGACCGCTACCCTTTTTAAGCTTTTGCTTTTTAACGGTATCATCAATAGCGTTCGTCGGAACAAGCTCTTCAATTTTTTCGTCCTCAATTTTGTTCAGGTCAATCATACTCTGACGAGTATCGACATGACGAACATTACGCTGAACCGGTTCTGTGGTGATTTTTTCGTCATCATCCACTTCTTTAAGCTCAAGCTTTTTCATCTTAGGACGTTCAGCCTTTGGAGGAGTTCTCTTCGGCTTTTCCTTTTTCTTAGCAGGCTCTGCCTTTTCTTCTGCTTTAGGCTTTTGGTCAGGCTTTGGCTCTTCTTTTACCTCTTCTTTAGCCTTCTCTTCTTCCTTTTTCTCTTGTTTTGGCTTAGCCTCTTTTTTAGCTTCAGCAGGCTTTTTATCCTCTGCCTCTACCTTTTCGCCATCAGCGGTTTCTACTTTTTTCTTAGCTTTTTTAATAGGCATATCTACCTTTTTACCCTGGGCAAAGGGCGGTATTTCGATAGCCTTATCGTTACGCTGTGTTAAGGTTTCGAAAATAATATCGAGTTCCTCCTGCTCTAGCGTACTCATATGATTTTTAATCGGGAAACCATACCCGTCGAGCAATGCAATTAATTCCTTTGAATTAATATCAAGTTCCTTTGCAAGCTCGTGTACTCTTACTTTAGACATATAGCTGCCACCTCCGAAAATTTAACCTGTCTATGTAATGCGGTTCTCCGCTATTTTTTAGTTTTCCGCCTTTTGTGCTTCTAAAATCATTTGGGCGGTTTTTTTTGCAAATCCTTCGTCTGTAATAGCAAGCACACTTCTGTTATCTGCACCGCCCGTTACAAGACCAAGACTTTCTTTAGTTTCTGCTTCTAAATACTGCACTTCGTAGTATTTGCACATTGAGGCAAACTTATCCTTTGTATTATCAGAAGTATCACTTGCCGCAATAACTAAAAGTGCTGTTCCGTTTTTTATTGCCTTTTCTGCTAAAAAAGCACCTTTTTGTATTTTTTTAGCACGGTTTGCTATTCCTATAAAATGCAGCAGTTTATTCAAACAGATGCCTCATTTCTTCAGATAATTTATTATATATATCATCAGACACATTTTGTTTAAATGCCCGATTTAATTTTTTGCGTTTTATACATTCATCAAGGCATTCGATATTTTTACACAAATATGCACCACGGCCCTCGCTCTTACCGGTAGTATCAAGCGAAATCTGACCTTCTTTTTTTACTATACGCAGCATAGCTTGTTTTTGAACCTTTTTTCCGCATCCGATGCATTCACGCATTGGTGTGTGCATATTAAACGCCTCCGCCTTAAGTATTAAACGAATTAAACCTCTGGTTTAATATCAATCTTCCAACCGGTAAGTTTTGCTGCTAAGCGAGCATTCTGACCTTCTTTACCGATTGCTAAAGAAAGCTGATGTGCAGGAACGATTACCTGAGCGTTGTGACCTTCTTCGTCTATTGTTGTGCTTACAACATCTGACGGTGAAAGAGCTGCCGAGATAAACTCTGCCGGGTCTTCTGAATATTTTACGATATCAATTTTTTCGCCTGCAAGTTCATCACAAATAATCTGAACACGTGCACCCTTAGGACCAACGCAAGAGCCTAACGCATCTACGTTCGGGTCAGATGAGCAAACTGAAATTTTTGTACGTGAACCAGCTTCTCTTGCAACTGTTTTAATTTCAACAACGCCATCTGCAATTTCAGGAACCTCCTGCTCGAACAGGCGGCGAACCAATCCCGGATGAGAACGTGACAAAATAATCTGTGGGCTTTGTCCCATCATTTTAACTTCTGCCACATAGAATTTCATTCTTGCGCCCGGCAGATACTGTTCTGTCGGCAACTGCTCGTTAAGTGGAAGATATGCCTCCAT
>JAFQAG010000258.1 GCA_017416985.1 Clostridia bacterium | reverse complement strand
AACGCCAGTTAATTGAAGGTATAGATGTAGTTCTTAAAGGCAGAACTTCATTTGTAATTGCGCACAGACTATCGACCATAAAAGATGCCGATAAAATCTTTGTTATAGGTCAAAAAAGCATTTTAGAACAAGGAAATCACGATGAACTTATGGCGAAAAAAGGACATTATTATCATCTGTATACCACACAAACGGATTTACAATAAAAAAGACGGTGCTTTTAAAAGCACCGTCTTTTTTGTATTGCAGATTATTTGTTTTTAGCATTTTTAGCAACTATCTTGTAAAGCGCAACAAGTGCGATAACGTTAGGAATAACCATCAGATAGTTAAAGAAGTCGGTAAGCTCCCAAACAAGGTCGTTTGAAAGAAGCGAGCCTGTAAAGATAAACGCAATAGAAATTACGGCATAAAGCAACGTTCCTGCTTTACTGTTCTTTGTAAGATACTGTGCATTAATCTTACCAAAGAAATTCCAGCCAATGATAGTTGACAAAGCAAAGAAGAACAAGCAAACTGCTATAAAGCTGTTGCCAAATAGTTCTGAACCGATTGCACCCGAAAATGCCATCTGCATTGCACTTGTTTTTGATACAATAGCCTCTGCTCCGCTTGTTGCAGCTAAATATGCATCACCAGCAAGACCTGCCAAAGGACCATCACCAACATAAAGGCAAGAAATAACAACTAGTGCAGTCATTGTAAGAACGATAAATGTATCAATAAATACACCAATCATAGCTACTACACCTTGATCGTGAGGTTTTTCAACATTTGCCATAGCATGTGCGTGAGGTGTTGAACCCATACCAGCTTCATTTGAGAAAAGACCTCTTTTCGCACCCTGACTGATAGCAGTTTTAAGTGCATAACCGATACCACCGCCGATAAGAGCAGACGGAGTGAACGCATACTTGAAAATCATACCAAATGTTTCTGGAATAAATTTAATTCTTACACAAAGAATTACTAAGCCACCAATGATATAAAGAAATGCCATAAACGGTACCATTTTTTCGGTAACAGAAGCAAGTCTTTGAACTCCACCAATAAAGATGAATGCCGAAATCAAAGCAACAACAAGACCCATTACCCAAACCGGAATACCAAATGCTGTGTTACAGGTTTCTGCAATAGAGTTTGACTGAACCATGCTTCCCATAAATCCGAGAGCTAAAACTGCAGCAATTGCAAAGAATACAGAAAGGAAGGTTCCGAATCCGTTAGGGAATGCTTTCTTTATGTAGTAAACAGGTCCACCCTGAATTTCGCCGTTTGCATCCTTAACTTTTGTTTCCTGTGCTAAAACTGCCTCGGCATAAATAGTAGCCATACCTAAAAAGGCAATAATCCACATCCAGAATATTGCACCAGGACCACCGATTAAGATAGCACCTGAAGCACCAACGATGTTACCTGTACCAACCTGAGCTGCAATAGCAGTTGCTAAAGCCTGGAACGAGCTAAGACCACTCGCCTGCTTGCCGCCACGAAGCTTAAGGTTACCAAAAGTCTGTTTCATTCCTTCGCCAAAGCAGCGAACCTGAACAAATTTAGTTTTGAAAGTAAAGAACAAACCTGTACCAACTAAAAGAATAATTAAGATGTAGTCAGACAGATACTTGTTGGCATTTGCAACAAGATTTAAAAGTGTTTCTTGCATTTTTTTATCCTCCTAAAAAATAAATTAAAAAAGTCGCCATATTTGAGGCGACTCCGGATAAATATAAATGCATAGCAAAAAAAGATATGCATTTGCTCCGTCCTTTTGCCTGAGAGATTAACCCTTTAGGGTTTTACACCTTCGGCATCCTTTTGGTTTCTTTTTAAGAAACCGGACTTCTCCGGAGTGCTATCCATGTACAGTCTTTGCATCAGCGCCTGAGAGCATTACTCCTTCGGCAAGGTTTAACCTTTCTCCTGCACACTTCACTTAGCTCAAATATTAAACTGTGCATATTATATCCTTTTTTCGACAATTTGTCAATAACTAAAAATAATTTATTATAATAAAGTGCTGTTTGCTAGCAAACAGCACTTTACTTTTTTAATCTTCAAAAAAATTGCAGCTATAATAAATTTCAACTTTATCGCCATTTTTTAGTTGATACTGCGAACAGCCAAAATTTGGTTTTATGCCGTTTACTCTGTATAACCAGCCAGATGTGTCACCGCAGTCAAATTCATACAAATTACCTATTCCTTCAATATATACCGAATTATACATCGGTGTTTGTACAAACTCAAATTGAATTTTATTGTTCTTCATTTCACGATTTAAAACATCAAAAACGCTTTCATTTTCAAAAAACTCCACTTTTGTTTCTGCAAAAATTATGCCGTTTTCAGGAATAATCTCTTTTTTGCTGTCTTTTAGCTTTTCAATATTATCAAGCACCGATTTACAGCTTACAGACAGTGTGCAGTAAAGCTTTTCTGAGTAATCAGTTGCTGGGATGGTAGGAATAACTGTTGCTTCAGGTGCGGCTTCTGTCTCTGTTTGTGGTGAATTATTTTCTGCAACAGTTTTTGAATCCGTTTCATATACCTCATCACTCTCAGCTGGCGGCTGCTCAGATTCTATGACCTCTGGCTCAGCAATTTCATTAGCAGAAGGTTGTTCACAATAAACAGTATTTAAAATCGGTTCAGTTTGAGTTTCTGTATCAGCTTTGTCTTTTAACAAAAATGATACTGCTAAAATTAAACAAACAGCAATAACCGCAATTACTTTAAATTTATTTTTTCTCATAATTATTATCCCTTAATTTCTGCAAATCGCATAAGCATAGTTGCAACCTCTGCTCTTGTAACAAGTTCTGACGGTGCTATTGTATTTTCACCTCTGCCGTTCATTACACCAATTGCAGTTACATAGCTTATAGCATCTGCTGCATAGGATGATATCTTTTCGCTATCACTAAAAGCAGAAATATCTGATTTGTCTTTTGCGGCTATATCATATCCTTTATACATTGCATATCTGTATAAAATAACCGCAAGCTGTTCTCTTGTAATGCTGCTATCTGGGGCGAATGTGCCGTCTGATACTCCATTTACTATCTGATTCTCAGCTGCCCAATTTACACTTTGGCTATACCATACGCTTT
>JAFQAG010000023.1 GCA_017416985.1 Clostridia bacterium | reverse complement strand
GCAACACTATCAAACGACAATGCTACAATTGTGGGCATTACATAGTCGTGAAGATTATATTCATTTGCATCTTCAATTACAGGTGATTTCATCTTCCATTCATATGCTTTTTCTTCACCCTCGCCTGTGGGCAACTCTTCTTTAACTAAAACAATTTTATTGCTACCGCTTTTTTCAATTATAATTGCAGAAATATCTTCTTCAGCTATTGAATAAAGGCTTGCATCACGAAGCTTTTCAAGTGAAAGCGCTAAACTTTCAACTCCTGATTGGCTTTTTACATATACCTTATTATCACCTGAAAGCATTAAATAACTTAAACTTCCGTCTGCAGTTTTGTCACCGATTAATATCCCCTGAGTTGTGTTATCTTTAAATGTTATATCAACAACTGCACTTGGATTATCAAGCCCGTATGGCGAAAAATCTGTCACATTTTCGGCAATAAGCTCTTTGACCGTTATGCTACTGCATTCATATGCCAAAGTGTTTGCTTTTGACTGACTGATTTTTATTGACTCATCATTATTTACAATCCATTTTTCGCCATTGGTTGCAACAGTATAGCTTTTACCATCTTTAGTTACAGTTATGCTTTTTATATTTTCTTTTTCTGCTTTAAACATATCAATAGTTTGTATTGGTTCAAAGCTCGGAGTCGCTTTTAGTTCATCTTTTGGTTCAGTTTTTAAAAGAACAACAAATGCCACTATAAGTACTGCAATAATTGCTAAAATTATTATAATATTTTTAATTGGTTTCATATTAAGCCTCCAAAACAGTTATTATAATAATTTTACTACAAATTGCGTATAATTTCAATCTTTATAAACAGAAAGTCATAAAAAGTTTTTTATTTTTTTAGTACTGAACGTAAAAGGTCTATGTCTTCTCCTGTTATGCACGACATTATGAACAAAAGTAATAAGTAAATTAAAACCGCACTGGCTATTTGGCATACAAGAGCAAATATTGTTAATTCAGCTAAAGGAGCAAAAAAGAAACACAATATTTTAACTATTATTACCGAACTTATGATTGCAAAAATTGGCTTTACAATCCAGTTATAATATTCAATTTTAAAATCAGTAACCTTTATAAGTCTGTTAAGGCTTAAAAATCCGTTTAACAGTTCACAAATAAATATAACCGCAACAAATCCGCCTATTCCAAATGCAGGAATCAAAAAATACACCATAATCACACTTACAAGCGAATCTATGACGTTATATTGCATTGAGCTTAGCTGTTGATTAAGTCCTTTTAACATACCGTCTACGACTGAATCTAGGTACATAACAATAATTAGCGGCGCAAAAATTTTTAAATACATTCCAGCCTCCCCGCTTTTATATACTACCATTCCCAATTCGTTTGAAAAAGCAAAAAAAATGCCGCTTACACCAATAGCAAAAATTAACGTTACGTGCAATACTCTTGATATAATATAATGGATTCTGCGCATATTTTTGTGCGCATTACACTCTGCAAGTTCAGGTACTAACAGCAAAGAAAATGATGTTAAAAAAGCTGACGGAAACAACAATACAGGAAGCGCCATTCCGTGCACTACTCCGTACTTTGCCAATGCCGTTTCTTTTGAATATCCATACTCACGAAGTTTAGGAGGTACTAAAATATGCTCTGTTGTAGTAAGCGCCGAGCGGGCGTAGCTGCTTATTGCAACAGGCATAGCAATAGATATAAGGCGTTTTAACATTCCTTTTGTTGCAGGCATTTTACCTTTACACTTTTTGATATCTGATTTATATAAAATAAACTCATAAACAAACGACAAAATTTCTGCTATGCTACCTCCTGCAACTATCGCAAGGCAAGCATATTCTATACCCTTGGGAGCTAATATACTTAACCCCATAACAGCTACGCTTATGCGAATAAACTGTTCAAAAATTTGTGCTGATGCACTTTTTATAACTCTTCTTACCGCTGTAAAATATCCGGTCAAAGCAGCAGATAAGGCTATTGGTACAAGGCTTATTGATAAAGCATATAATGATTTTACAGTTCTTGCATCAGAAAGAATTATCTCTCCTATCGGTTTGGCAAACAAAAACAAGCCTATTGCTGCAACACTGCCAAAAAACAAGCTATAACAAAGGCATCTTCTTACTGCAAGACGTGCCCCACGTGCTGACCCATTTGCAAGTTCTTCTGTTACTAATCGTGTTGTCGCAAGATTTATACCTGAGCTTGCCAGCGTAACAGCAAAGGTGTATACCGACATAACAAGCTGAAAAAGCCCGACGCCTGATGCGCCGAGCTTATTTGATATATACACATTAAACGAAACCCCAACAGTTCGCATAAAAAGCGAGGTTAGTGACAGTATGATGGTGTTTAATATAAACTTTTTGCCTTTTCGCATGCTTATCCGCCTCCGATACAATATATGAATCAGCGACGATAAACATACGTTTTAAGCACACAATATATTTAAAAGTTCGGAAATATGTAAACTATTCATCATTTTCGCTTAAATCGAATCCCTGCTCTTTAATTACAGTTAAAATACGTTCAACCACACTATCCCAGGAATACTCTTTTACATAAAAATCATGATGTTTTTGCACATAATCTGTTATTCTTTTGCCATTAATAAACAATTTATCCATTGCTTCTACAAGTTGATCGACATCATTGTCACGAATCAGGTAACCATTTTCGTCATCGTGAATAAACTCCGGCATCGCATAACAATCTTTACCTATACACGGAAGTCCAAAAATCAAGGCTTCTGCAAAAACAAGACCATAACCCTCGAAATTAGACGGCATAACAAAATAGTCACACATATTATAATAATGCGCAAGTTCTTCACGGGATAAAAGACCAATAAAATTAATGTTTTTCTTGCCAATTACCGAAGGTGGAGGTGTACTCGGTCCTGCAACATACAACTCTAAATCTGATTCCGGGTGTAGTTGTAAAAGTTTTTCAAAAGCGGCAACAACCAAATCGCCATTTTTACGTACCCAGTTTTTGCCAACAAACAAAAACTTATTTCCTTTTTTATTTGATGTATCAATTAACGAAGTATCTACACTACATCCTCCGCCTACCGAGAAAATTTTATTCTCAGAGATTCCTGTATTTTCTATCATATCACGTTTAAGCCATTGTGACATAGTAAAAACACCGGCACAATTCTCATAAAACTTAGCTGCCTCTTTTTGCTTGAATTTTAACGTATAGCAAAAAATTGCAACTTTTAATTTATATAAAAAAGGATAGTTTTCTGCTTGCTTCTTTAAATCTCTTATTAAATAGTCTATCGAAAAATCTTGATAGCAAAATGTTCGATTTACAAATTTCGAATTATATTCGCCAAATACAAAATATGGTTCTTTATCATTAGCATTAGCATCATTATTTATAATTTTTTTAGCATGTGAATACTCAAGTGTAGGTAAAATTATTTTTGTTATTAATTTTAAAATAAAGTTATTTTGTTTAATGCTTACATTAAGTTTTCTGACTTTAATTTTCTTAATAAACGCATCATATAGTCCTTTAGGTGTACCAGACCAGGAACCACTAGACGCATTTTTCCAAGAAAACACAAAACATAATTTAGACATATTCACCCTCCAAAACAACAATTAATTTATAGAATATATTTATGATATCATATTTAACCACAAAAAGCAATATGTATTAAAAATCAAAACAATTTTAAATTTGTAGTATATATTTATATATCAAAGCATAACACTCGCTTTGCTTTTAATATATTTAGAACAAATAAAAAATGAGCCTTGCAAACGAAAGTTCACAAGGCTCATAATGATATTTAGTTTTGCCTAAATTGTTGTAATGGGGTTTGCCCAAAACATAATTAAATTATTTGTTCATTTCGCTGATTTTTGCCTGTGCAGCTGCTAAACGAGCAATCGGCACACGGAACGGTGAACATGATACATAATCAAGACCGATTTTGTGGCAGAATTCAACAGAAGATGGGTCGCCGCCGTGCTCACCACAAATACCGATGTGGAGGTTCGGATTAACCGGCTTACCAAGCTTAATGGACATATCCATAAGCTTACCAACACCTGTCTGGTCAAGTTTTGCAAACGGATCGTTTTCAAAGATTTTTGTATCATAGTAAGCATTTAAGAACTTACCAGCATCGTCACGAGAGAAACCGTAAGCCATCTGTGTAAGGTCGTTTGTACCGAAGCAGAAGAAGTCAGCTTCTTTTGCGATTTCGTCAGCAGTAAGTGCAGCTCTCGGAATTTCGATCATTGTACCAACTTCATATGTCAGCTTGCTGCCTGCTGCTGCGATTTCAGCATCAGCTGTTTCAACAACAACCTTTTTAACAAACTTAAGCTCTTTAACGTCGCCAACTAACGGAATCATAATTTCAGGAGCAACTTTCCAGTCCGGATGTGCTTTCTGAACGTTGATAGCAGCACGGATAACAGCTTTTGTCTGCATTTTTGCAATTTCAGGATAGGTAACTGCAAGACGGCATCCACGGTGACCCAACATTGGGTTGAACTCGTGGAGAGACTCGATAATAGCCTTAATTCTTTCAACAGTTTTACCCTGAGCATCTGCAAGCTTTTTGATATCTTCTTCAGTTGTAGGAACAAACTCATGAAGCGGTGGGTCTAAGAAACGGATTGTTACAGGGTTGCCCTCTAATGCTTCGTAAAGTTTTTCAAAGTCGCCCTGCTGAACAGGAAGAATCTTTTCTAATGCTTTTTCTCTTTCTTCAACAGTGTCAGAACAAATCATTTCACGGAATGCATCAATTCTGTCGCCTTCGAAGAACATATGCTCTGTACGGCAAAGACCGATACCTTCAGCACCAAGCTCACGAGCTTTTTTAGCATCTGCAGGAGTATCTGCGTTTGTTCTAACTTTAAGAGTTCTGTATTTGTCAGCCCAAGCCATGATTCTGCCGAACTCACCAGAGATAGATGCGTCAACAGTCGGGATTAAGCCGTCATAAATAGCACCAGTAGAACCGTCTAAAGAGATAAGATCTCCTTCATGGTATTCTTTACCTGCTAATACAAACTTTTTATTTTCTTCGTCCATGTTGATTTCTGAGCAACCAGATACACAGCAAGTACCCATACCACGAGCAACAACGGCTGCGTGAGATGTCATACCACCACGAACTGTTAAGATACCCTGAGCAGCTTTCATACCCTCGATATCTTCAGGAGATGTTTCTAAACGAACGAGAACAACTTTTTCGCCTCTTTCGTTCCATACTTTAGCATCTTCAGCAGTAAATACGATTTTACCGCAAGCAGCACCAGGAGATGCAGCTAAAGCTCGACCGATAGGCTCTGCTTTTTTAAGAGCAGCAGCATCAAACTGCGGATGAAGAAGTGTATCTAAGTTTCTCGGGTCGATCATTGCAACTGCTTTTTCTTCAGAAATCATACCCTCGTCAACTAAGTCACAAGCGATTTTTAAAGCAGCCTTAGCTGTTCTTTTACCATTACGTGTCTGAAGCATATAAAGTTTTTTATCTTCGATAGTAAACTCCATATCCTGCATATCTCTGTAATGGTTTTCAAGTTTTGAGCAGATGCCGATGAACTCTTCGTATACTTCAGGCATAACCTCTTTAAGCTGGTCAATTTTCTGAGGTGTACGAACGCCGGCAACAACGTCTTCACCCTGAGCGTTTGTAAGGAATTCACCCATGAGCTTCTTTTCACCTGTAGCAGGGTCACGAGTAAATGCAACACCTGTACCGCAGTCGTCACCCATGTTACCGAATGCCATCATCTGTACGTTTACAGCAGTACCCCAGGAGTAAGGGATATCGTTGTCACGGCGGTATACGTTAGCACGTGGGTTGTCCCAAGAACGGAATACAGCCTTTACAGCACCCATGAGCTGTTCCTTAGGATCAGTTGGGAAGTCTGCACCAATCTTAGCCTTGTATTCAGCCTTGAACTGACCAGCGAGTTCCTTGAGGTCTTCAGCTGTGAGCTCAACGTCCTGAGTAACGCCCTTCTTTTCCTTCATCTCGTCGATGAGTTCTTCGAAGTACTTCTTACCAACTTCCATAACAACGTCGGAGTACATCTGGATAAATCTTCTGTAGCAGTCCCAAGCCCAACGTGGGTTGTTGGAAGCTTCAGCCATGTAGTTTACAACGTCTTCGTTAAGACCGAGGTTGAGGATAGTATCCATCATACCAGGCATGGAAGCACGAGCACCGGAACGAACGGAAACGAGAAGAGGGTTAGTCTTGTCGCCGAACTTCTTGCCTGTAACTTCTTCCATCTTAACGATATATTCGTTAATCTGAGCCTGAATTTCGTC
>JAFQAG010000257.1 GCA_017416985.1 Clostridia bacterium | reverse complement strand
GGCTCAAGAAGTAAAGATGACTTGCTTGATTATAAAGAAATTATCGACGAATGGGCAAACGACAGCGGAGTAGATGTGCATTTAACAATAGATAATGCGCAGGAAGGCTGGGACGGTCATGTTGGCTTTGTTCCTAACTATGTTAAGGAGCTTGGCTTTGATACTGACAAAACTGCGGTTCTGTGCGGACCTCCAATAATGATTAAATTCACATTAGATGGACTTTACTCTTTGGGATTTGAAAAAACTCAGATTTATACAACCTTAGAGCTTCGTATGAAATGCGGAGTTGGCAAATGCGGAAGATGTAATGTTGGTTCTAAATATGTTTGTAAAGATGGTCCGGTATTCCGTTTTGACGAGCTTGATGAGCTACCGGATGAGTATTAAAGGAGTGATAGCATGAATAAGATGGTTAATATTTTTCTTGTCGGAAAGAAATATGAGGTTCCTGAAAACCTGACAATAATGAGCGCTATGGAATATGCCGGCTATCAGTTGGTTCGTGGTTGCGGATGCCGTAACGGCTTTTGCGGCGCTTGTGCAACAATCTATCGCATAAAGGGTGACCGTGAGCTTAAGGCGTGCCTGGCTTGTCAGACAAAGGTAGAGGATAATATGTATATCGCAACTCTGCCGTTCTTCCCGCTTGTTAAGCAGGTTTATGATATCGAAACAGTTAAAACAACCGAGGCTGTTATGATGCAGCTTTATCCTGAAATATATGCTTGTGTAGGCTGTAATGCCTGCACTAAGGCTTGTACTCAGGGGCTTAACGTTATGCAGTACATCGCATATGCTCAGCGTGGTGATTTTGAAAAATGCGCTGAAGAATCATTTGACTGCGTAATGTGCGGTGTTTGTTCTTCTCGTTGCCCTGCAGGTATTTCGCATCCGCAGGTTGCAATGCTTGCAAGAAGAATCAACGGTAAATATTTAGCTCCCGGCTGCGGACATCTCGAAGACCGTGTTAAAGAGATTAAAGACGGTAGCTTTAACGATTTAATCGAAGCTCTTATGCAAAAACCGATTGAAGAAATGAAAGAGCTTTATAACACACGTGAAATCGAGAAGTAAGGAGGAAAAAGCAATGTATTCGGAAAATTTTCAGAAGTCTATTGCAGCTGTTGAGGCAGCAAGAGAAAAAAATATTGCATTAGAGCCTGAACGTATGACAGCTAAACAGAAGGAAGATTTGCTTGCAGCTTATCATCCTGATTATAAAACCGATGAGTTTGATGTTTTAAAGATTGGTCCGAATAAGGGCGATAAAGTACCCGTTGAGCTTGCAGAAATGCTTCAGGCAAACAGCCGTATTACAGCTGACAGCGTTGACCTTTCAAACCCTGATTACGAAACCGATGTTTTGATTATCGGTGGCGGTGGTGCAGGTTCTTCTGCGGCTATCGAGGCTCACGAAGCTGGCGCAGATGTTATGATTGTTACAAAACTGCGTATTGGTGATGCAAATACAATGATGGCAGAGGGTGGAATTCAGGCTGCAGATAAGCCGAACGATTCTCCTGCAATTCACTTTGTTGATGCATTCGGCGGCGGTCACTTTGCGGCTAAAAGAGATTTGCTTAAAAAATTAGTATGTGATGCTCCTGAGGCTATCCAGTGGCTTTCAAACTTAGGTGTTGAGTTTGATAAAGACGAAGAGGGCACAATGGTTACCACTCATGGTGGCGGAACATCAAGAAAACGTATGCACGCAGCTAAAGACTATTCAGGCGCAGAAATAATGAGAACTCTTCGTGATGAAGTATTAAACCGCGAAATTCCTGTTGTAGATTTTACTGCAGCAATCGAGTTAATCTTAGACGAAAACGGCAATGCAGCAGGTGCTGTGTTGATGAATATGGAAACAAAAGAGCTGTTAGTTGCTAAGGCAAAAACAGTTATTATTGCAACCGGTGGTGCTGGTCGTATGCACTATCAGGGATTCCCAACATCTAACCACTATGGCGCAACTGCTGACGGTCTGGTGCTAGGATACCGTGTAGGTGCAAAACTTTTATATGCTGAAACTCTTCAGTATCATCCGACAGGTGCGGCATATCCTGAACAGATTTTCGGTGCACTCGTAACCGAAAAAGTTCGTTCACTTGGTGCTAAACTTGTAAACGGCAATGGTGAAGTATTTATGCATCCATTAGAAACCCGTGACGTTGCAGCTGCATCAATTATCCGTGAGTGCAACGACAGAGGTAACGGTGTAGAAACCGGTAACGGTCTGGGCGTATGGCTTGATACTCCGATGATTGAAAAAATAGGCGGCGAGGGTACAATCGAAAAGAGAATCCCTGCTATGATGCGTATGTTTGAAAAATACGGCATAGATATAAGAAAAGAGCCCATTTTGGTTTATCCTACACTTCATTATCAGAACGGCGGTTTAGATATTACCCCTGACGGTATGACAACAAACGTTGAAAACCTGTTTGTAGCAGGCGAGGCTGTTGGCGGAATCCATGGTAAAAACCGTCTTATGGGTAACTCACTGTTGGATATTATTGTATTCGGTCGTAGCGCAGGTAAAAGTGCAGCTGCTAAGAGCAAAAACGTTAAGGTCGGCAAGCTGACTTTAGACCACATTAATGCGTTTGCTGCTGAGCAGGAAAAAGCGGGTATTAAAACAGAAAAGGTATCTCCGTGCTTGCTTCCTGACTATACAAGAAGAAAATAATTGCTGACATAATAGAAAAGAGGTTATAAAAATGACTTTGTTTGGTGGAGTTATTCCCATTACAGGTATAACATTTTTAATGTTTTGTGTATTTGCAATATTATTTGCAGGTTACGCACTTGGTCGCATAAAAATCAAAGGCGTTTCGTTAGGTGATGCAGGTGTATTCGTTGTTGCTTTAATATTCGGCGCTCTTTTTTACACGCCACTTACAGAACAACTTGTAATTAAAGGTGCAGTAGAGGCAGGCTTTGCAGATAAAGCACTCGAAATTATAGAAAGCTTAGGTCTTATACTGTTCGTTACATCGGTTGGCTTTATTGCAGGTCCTAACTTCTTCGGTAATATGAAGAAAAACTTTAAGTCTTATGTACTTTTAGGCTTGGTTGTTATTTTGTTTGGTGGACTTTCGGCGATAGCATGTATTTATTTAGGTAAAGCAATTGGCTTTGGTGCATCTATTGAAACACAGGAAGGCTTTACTGCTATGATTGTAGGCTTGCTTTCAGGCTCTCTTACATCAACTCCGGCATTTTCGGCTGCAAAGGCAACAGTTGCTCCTGAGTTTACAAGTCTTGTTTCAGTAGGTCACGGTATCGCTTATATCTTCGGCGTTATTGGTGTTGTACTTTTTGTTCAGCTAGTTCCGAAAATAGCAAAAGCAGATATGGCAGCAGAGAGAGCTAAAATTTCTTTGGTTGAAACAGGTGCTAAGAAAAAAGTATTTTCCGGTAAGTTAGTTGAGCTTGATGGTCATGGAATGGCGGCATTTTCACTTGCAGCAATACTTGGCGTTGTTATAGGAAAAATTATGATTCCTTTAAGCTCAAATGGTCTTAGCGGAACTTGCTTCTCGCTTACAACAACAGGCGGATGTCTTTTAGCTGCTCTCGTATTCGGTCACTTCGGCAGAATAGGCAAATTAAGCATTATGCCTGAACAAAGCACTCTTAAGCTGTTCCGTGAGCTTGGCTTAGTTCTGTTCCTTTTAGGTGCAGGTATCCCAGGCGGTGCAGAGTTTGTTGCAAACTTCGACCCGATGTACTTTGTGTACGGAATTATAATGACAATTGTTCCAATGATTATCGGTTTCTTGTTTGCTAAATACGTTCTTAAATTAAGCCTTTTAAACAACTTAGGCTCAATTACAGGCGGTATGACAAGTACACCGGCACTCGGAACTTTAATCCGTACAGCAGGAACAGAGGATGTTGCAGCGGCATACGCAGCAACCTATCCGATAGCATTAATTGCTGTTGTTTTAGTTTCACAGTTCCTGATTATATTGTTCTAAAATAATATATTAAAATGGCATACTCAATTGTGAATTTCACGTATTGAGTATGCCATTTTGTATTTATTATAAATTAAATCAAGTTGACGGATTATTTATTCTTCTATATTCTTTTGGTGTTATTCCTTCGTATTTAGAGAAGGCTCTTAAAAATGTTCTTACGTTAGAATATCCTACACGCTGACCGATTTCGTTATTGCTTTCATCTGTTGTTAAAAGCAGCTTTTTGGCAGCCTCTATTCGAACTTCGGTTATATAATCTAATAAGCCTATGTTAAATTCTTTTTTGAACTGGCTCGACAAATAGCTCGAATTTATCTTAAATATTGTTGAAAGCTCAAGTGCGCTAAGTTCAAAATCCTGAAAATGCTCGTCTATATAATTTTTTATCTGCAGATAAAAATTACTCTTTTCAGTTATGTTTTCGCTGTCATCGGTTGTATCGTATTTATCCAGATATCTTTCTATAATGGTGATGGTTCTGAGCAATATTTCAGATGTGCTCGACGTTTCTGACATAATGCTGTTCATTTCGATTTCTGTCATAAACATACCCAATGTGTCGTTTGTGTTGGGTATAGCATTTCTGAAGAAAATTGTAAGCAACTCATAAGCAAAAGAACGTGTTATTACCGATGACACATCTTTGTTTTGCTGAAAACGGTAAATAACATTTTCTATAACTTTTTTACACTGACGATAGTCTTTTTCGCCTAAGCATTTTATAATATCTTCTTCAACATCTATGGGGAATGTCTTTTTAGAATTTATTGTTATTTCATTATAAAACGAAATAGATTTATTTGACGAAACAGCATATTCCATACATAACACAGATTCGTTATAGGCATCGTTTATGCAGCTTAGCGATATGTGCGGATTTGAAATTGCAGCTATAACATCAAAGTTAAATTCTTTTGAAATTATTTCGAGCGAGGTTTCTAAGACAAACGTAATATCTGACTTAAAGTTTTCTGTCTGCTCTTTCGAAAAGTTTACAATGGCAACAGAAAAGCTACCCATCGAAACCAATTCGACTTTATAGTATTTAGCAAGAGTTTCACTCATAATATTCGATATAATAAGCTGTGATAATTCCTGCTTTTCGTTGTCGTTTGTAGTATAGTTTTCGTCGTGGAATATATGTGATAAATCCGCTGCACAAAGAACGATTGTGGCAAAACCTGTATCCTCCATATCCACACCAATAAGGCTTAGCTGCTCAGCGTAAGAAAAGTTTGCGTTTTTCTTTCCGGTCAGCATATTTATTAAAATATGCTCTTTTAACATATTGTTCTGACTCGATAAGCGTGATGTGTAGTCCTCGTTTTCGCCTATAAGATTTGCCAGTGATGTTTTAATTTGCGAATATACGTTTTTATCATCGGTATTTTGGTTGCCCGGCAGGATTTCAGCAATTTCTCTTGCTGACTTTTCTTTTTTACCTACTATAATAAGGCTAACCAATGTACATAAAAGACATGCGGTAAACATCAGAGTTTTTAACAACGTCATATTTCTTTCAACATATTCGTTGTTTGCGATGTATCCGTAATTCCAGTTACTGATTTGAGATTTTGTTGTAAAAATCTCTTTTTTATTGCTGCTTATGTAGTGCGATTTATTAGAATGGTGCACAGCGCAAAGTTCCTGTATGGCGCTGCTTTCATCATCGCTTAATTCGGCTCCTATAACTGTGTTATCAGGTGTGTACATAAAAAACCGACCGCCGCTTGAGCCTAATATATCGGTTGTAATCTTGCCAAAATCTAGTTCAACAATAATATTTGATAAAATAGTATCAGACATAGGATTGTGAGTTGCGTATGTAAAGAAAACTCTGCTTCCGTCAGATGCCGGAACACTTATAAGACCGGAAGCGGATTTGTTAAGAACAGTATCCTTCCACATTTGCTCGTTCATAACAGATTCACCGTTATAAGCAAACATATAATGAAAACGTGAAAGGGTTATGGTAGAGCCGGTGTATACACTATCATTTGCCGGAAAGTATATATATTTTTGCTTGACATATTCGCTGTTTATTATATCATACATTTCACGAACGCTGTTATATTGACTTAAATCGTAGCTCTGGAGTGATGCAGGATATTGTGAATTGGCAAGCTGCATGATTTCTTTATTTGATGCAAGATTAAAAACTGAAGAAATTATACTGTTTAATATAGTATCGACAAAGGTCTGAGAATTTTTTAATACGTTTTCGTTAATCGAAACAGATGTTTCGGTCACAATTTTTTTGGTGTAGTTATAGCTTATGATGTTAAACAGCAACGGAATAACCAATATCAATACAGATGTTGATTTAAAAATATTATAAATTGCAGTAAAATAAATTCTGTTTTTCTTGAAAAAATTTGTCATCTTCATCTTTAATCCACCTTGCATTTAAGAATAAGTTGATTATATATCACTGTTTTAAAAAAGTCAACAAAAATACGAAAAAGTGTCAAAATGTTATTTTGTTTTTTGCTACCCGTTTGGCAACTGTGGGTAAATTTTGAAAAATATGACAAAAACCAAAAAAATGACACCATTTCCAATATTTTTTCGCTTTACAAAGTAAAGCTCGATGCTGTATATTATTGGTATAGTGGATAAACATATGTCAACAAACAAAGGAGGAATAACATTGAAAAAAGGATTTATTCAATGTATAACACTAATAATTTCTGCTATGCTTGTCTTTGCGCAAACTTATATGGTGTTTGCCGAAGAACAGCAAGAGTCAAAAATTTCGGCTCAGTACGATGCAACTACTGACATTTTTTCAGTTTCGGGTCAAATTCCCGAGGTGAGCAAAAAATTTGTCACAGTTATAATTGCGCCGCAAACCATCGATATCACTTCAGATAAGACAGATGCTTTAGCTGATGACGGCGTTATTATAAAAACAGAGCAAGTCGATTCTGAGGGAAAGATAGATTTTAAAATAAAACTTCCTGAATTTGCAAACAAGCCGAGATACACATACACAGTGTCACTCGATAAAATAGTTATATCGGCAATGTTTTCAACGGTTTCAGAAGAAAGCCTTTCGCCGTATCTTTCGGCGGTAAATAGTGGCGGTTTAAGTGCGGCAAAAGATTTTGTCGCAAATTCAGAAACAGGATTAGATGACGGCAAAACAAAAAATAAAGATTTTATTGCATCTTACATAAATACAGTAAAGCCAGAGGGTGGACATACTGCTAAAACCCTCATGGATGCATATATGATAGGCGAAGGTCTTTCATATGTTAAATCTGGCGAGATGAATATCGGTGAAGTGCTTACAGAGTACGAGTCATATCTTGATAAAGACTATGCCGCAGAATACGAAAAGCTGCCGACAGATATTAAACAGGCATTAAACGAAGCATTTGTTAATGATGTGGTAGTAGAGAATTTTGATACAACCTTTAACAATAATTTGTTTGTGGCTAAATACACAACTGTTGACAACTCAACAGAGCTTAAAGAAGTTTTGCTTGACTATATCGAAAAAAATAACATAAGCCTTGACGAGTTTAATGAAATAAACAATGCGGTTTACGAAGACAAGGTATTTAATGAACTTTATGAAACCTGCAAAAACAAAAAAACATTGACTGCAATTTTAGACGCATTTAATGCTGAAGTTGAAG
>JAFQAG010000256.1 GCA_017416985.1 Clostridia bacterium | reverse complement strand
TTCTTTTACCAGATATTTTTCCATTATCTCTTTGCCGACTACTTCACTTGACCATATATTAGGTGCTCCGTGATAAGGCGCTCCTAAAATTTTATCTTTTTCCATATATTCTAATATTGATACAGATAGCGAGTTTTTAATATTAATACTTTCATCGGCATTAAATGGTATTGATTCGAATGACTCCACAATATATTTTTGCACATTTTCTGGCTTATAAAGCCATACCAAAAACTGCATTGCCTGCTTTTTAGCGTTATCTGACGCCTTTGCATTTATTGCGTAATAGTTAGGAACATAAACAGGTATAGAAGAATTTATTTCTTCTACGCTTTTGCCTGTTTTAATCATATCTTTTGTAAACGGCAATTTTACAGGTATAAATACAGAACGCTTAGCGACCTCATCGTTTACCTTGCTGATATTTGAATATGCCCAGTTGCCCTGCTGCAAAAATAAAGCATTAGAATCAGCATAAATCTGTATTGACTGGTCGTAACCAAAATTTGCCTGACTTATAAGGTCACTGCCTCTTTTTGCCGCAGCTTTTAATCCTGCTGCATGACTGCTTACAAAATCAAGTCCTTTAGCATATGCAATAAACGGCGTTTTTAGCTCATCAACCTGGGCGGCAGTTGCATTTTCTGCTGAACGCGAATCAGGTAAAACCGCATTCATTGCAACATTTATCAAATGGTCGCCATATGTCCATTTTTCCGCTCCCGCAAAGGCAAAAACTCCGTTCAGTCTTTGGGCAAGTCCTGTTTTCTGAGCGTTGAATGAATATGAATTTCCGTTTAAAATTACCGGTTGTGCTGCAGAATTATTAATATAATCTGTTACAGCCATACAAAACGCAGTAAAATCATCATACGAGCAGGTTTTAAGCTCATCTATAACCTTTTGGGCATTTTCTTCGCCAAACAAATCGTTTACCATCTGCTTATCAACCATATAGCCATAGCCTTCTACATTAAACGGAATACCATAGCTTTCTTTGCCGTCGGTTGACAGTTTCATAGCATCAGGAATTGAATCTACTATCGCCTTAAATTCAGCATCCTCTACGGTAGATAAATCTAAAACTCTGCCTCCTTCCTTCCATTCAGGAAGCTCTTTTAAGCCCTGCATAGAAAAAATTGCAGGCGGATTTTTAGAATTCATCTGTGTTCTTAACGGCTCTAACGCATCCTGACCCGAGCCTACTGAAAATGGACTTGTAGGAATGCCTGTTTCGGCGGTAAAATCATCGCACATTTTTTTAAATTGCTGTGCGTTTTCTCCTTTTGAATTAAATAAATATAAGGTTTCTTGTGTTTGGGTTGTATCAGGTTTATTTAAAGAACAGCCTGAAAGCACGACACAAATTACAAAAACGGCTATAAGCATTGCTTTAAGCTTTGTTGTTTTAAACATAGTTTTATCTCCTTTAAATATGATATAAGAATATTCTTCTGATATAAGTATTTACCGAATTTGTTTTATTATTCTATGCTTATTTACAGCTCTTAAATCTTTTTCTTTTCTGTGAGCATTTGACATTTTTTGACATATAATAATTTAGAATATAAAATTTTTAAAAGAGGTGAAAAATATGTGTTGCTTATTTAATAGAAATAGTCTCAGTCATAGAAATAACAGTTGCTTTAATTCAGTTTCTCTTTGTCGCAGAACTCCCAGAACAAAGCGATATTTAGAAAATGATGTATGCCAGTTATCAGCATATGATAACAACTGTTGCTCTCGTTGCGGTTGCTGCCCCTGTTGCTGTGAATTTTCATATAAAAACAACAGCTGCGATACCCATTACGATACTTGTGATACTAGCTTCAAGACCTATTCTCCCGAGTCTTTTTGCACACCTGACCACGAGGATTATTGCTGATAATTAGCTATTAAAAAGTCATTCTGCCAAAAGTGGAATGACTTTTTTAAATTTATTCGTTTAAAAGCCTAAAAAATGAGTATTTACACTTGAAAATTGTTTCCAAATATTATATAAAAATTAAATATGATATAGTTAGGAGGTTTATGATGAATATACCAAACCTGCTTACTACACTGCGTTTTTTTATGATTCCGTGTTATATAGCAGCCTTTTATTTTGAGGGTGATTATAAACTTTTTAGTGCTATTATTTTCATTTTAGCAAGCATCACTGATGTTTTAGACGGCTATATCGCACGAAAATATAATCTTATCACTAAGTGGGGGCAGCTTATGGACCCGCTTGCAGACAAGCTTATGCAGATTACTGTTATTGTATCAATGTTAATTACCGATATGATACCGTTGTGGTTTGTAATTATGGCAGCTGCAAAAGAGTTTTTAATGATTTTAGGCGGCATTTTTCTTTACACACAAAAGACATATGTGCGCTCTAACATTTTCGGAAAGCTCAATACCGTAATGCTGTTTTTGACCTTATGTGTTGTTCTTACTTGTCCGCAAATAAACTCGGTTGTTTGCACAATTATGCTTGCCTTAAGCATAGCACTTAGCTTTTTTGCAATGATTACATATACATATTCTTATCTTTTAAAGCAAAAGAAATTCAAAGAATATATCCCCGGCAAATCTCAAAAAGCGTCAGAAAAACAGATTTAAAAAGGAGATACATTATGAACAGCTTATCAAACGTTTTTGCCTGGCTGTTAATTATCGTCGGAGCTTTGATAACTTTTTTGGTAAAACCTATCCTTGCCAAAAATCAGGAAGAGCTTGACGAATCTAGTCAGGAAAAACAAAACAAAATTATTTATATTACAAAAATTATCGGTATGTGGCTGGTTATTATCGGCGCTGCCATGATATTTATCGCAGGAGGCATGTATGGAAGACACTAAAAAAACTCTGAATAAAACCTATAATCCGGCAGACGTTGAAGACCGTCTGTATAAAACCTGGGTGGATAACGGATATTTTACACCCGAAATTGACAAAAATAAAAAACCGTTTACTATTGTTATTCCCCCGCCAAACGTAACCGGTCAGCTTCATATGGGTCACGCACTCGACGAAACCCTGCAGGATATTTTAATCCGCTATAAAAGAATGGCTGGCTTTGCTACTCTTTGGGTTCCGGGAACTGACCACGCAGGAATTGCAACTCAGATTAAGGTTGAAGAATTTTTGCGCAAAGAAGAAGGTCTTACTCGTTACGATTTAGGTCGTGAAAAATTCACCGAACGTGTTTGGGAATGGAAAAAGCTTTACGGTGACCGCATTATAAACCAGCTTAAAAAGCTCGGTAGCTCTTGCGACTGGACGCGTGAACGTTTTACAATGGATGAAACCTTGTCTAAGGCTGTTAAAAAGGTATTCGTATCTCTTTACGAAAAAGGTCTTATTTATCAGGGCAACCGCATTATAAACTGGTGCCCGAGCTGTACCACAGCTTTATCTGATGCAGAGGTTGAATACTCTGAGCAGGCAGGTCATTTCTGGCATATTAAATATCCTGTAAAGGATAGCGACGAGTTTGTAATTATTGCAACTACCCGTCCAGAAACCTTGCTTGGCGATACCGCTGTTGCAGTTCATCCTGAAGATGAACGTTATACACACTTAGTAGGCAAAACCTTAATTCTGCCATTGGTTGGTCGTGAGATTCCAATCGTTGCCGACGAATATGTTGACAAAGAATTTGGTACAGGCGCTGTTAAAATTACACCTGCGCATGACCCCAACGACTTTGAGGTTGGTTTAAGACATAACTTAGAATGCATTAAAGTTTTAAATGATGATGCAACTATTAACCGTTTTGGCGGAAAATATGAAGGTCTTGACCGCTACGAAGCTCGTAAGCAAATGATTGCTGATTTAGATGCTGAAGGCTTACTTTTAAAAATTGAAGACCATACTCACAACGTTGGCGGATGCTATCGTTGCGGCACAACCGTTGAGCCGATTACATCTAAGCAGTGGTTCGTAAAAATGCAACCGCTTGCTAAAGAGGCTTTAAGAGTTGTTGAAGACGGAACTATTAAGTTTAGTCCTGAACGTCTTACAAAAACATATACAAACTGGATGGAAAATGTTCACGACTGGTGTATTTCACGTCAGCTCTGGTGGGGTCATCGTATTCCTGCATTCTATTGTGATGAATGTGGCGAAACAACCGTAACTGAGGATGATATTACAGTATGCCCAAAATGTGGCGGCAAGGTTCATCAGGACGAGGACGTATTAGATACTTGGTTCTCTTCCGCTCTGTGGCCGTTCTCTACTTTAGGCTGGCCTGAAGAAACCGAAGACTTTAAATACTTCTTCCCGACCGACGTTTTAGTTACTGGATATGATATTAGTTTCTTCTGGGTTGCACGTATGATTTTCTCATCTATGGAACATACCGGAAAAGCACCGTTCTCTAACGTACTCTTCCATGGTCTTGTGCGTGATGCTCAGGGACGTAAAATGAGTAAATCTTTAGGAAATGGTATCGACCCGCTTGAAGTTATCGAGCAGTATGGAGCCGATGCTTTGCGCTTTACTTTAGCTACCGGTAACTCACCCGGAAACGATATGCGTTTCTCAACCGAACGTGTTGAAGCAAGCCGTAACTTTGCAAATAAAATCTGGAATGCATCACGTTTTGTGCTTATGAATTTAAAAATTGATAAGCCTGAACTGCCTGACGCTTCTGAAATGACATTAGAAGATAAATGGATATTAGACAAGTATAACTCATTAGTTCGTGAAGTAACTGAAAACCTTGACAAATTTGAGTTAGGTATTGCTGTAGGTAAGCTTTACGACTTTATCTGGGACGAGTACTGCGACTGGTATATCGAGCTTGTTAAGCCTCGTCTTTATGACGAAGCTTGTCCGTCAAACCGTGCTGCTCAGCAGGTTTTGGCATATGTTTTGTCAAATACATTAAAGCTCTTACATCCGTTTATGCCGTTTATTACAGAAGAAATCTGGCAGCAGTTACCACACGAGGGCGAAAGCATAGTTATTGCAAGCTGGCCTAAGTATGACGATGCACTTTCATTTGCCGACGCATCAAGCGAAATGGAGCTTATTAAAGCTGCATTAAAAGCTGTTCGTAACCAGAGAAGCGAAATGAATATTCCACCGTCAAAACGTGCAAAAGTAATTATTGTAACATCTAAAAAAGATGTATTCTTACAGGGCACAACATTCTTTGAAAAGCTTGCAGGCGCATCTGAGGTTTTAGTTACCGATGATGCAAGCGAAGCTCCGAAAAATGCAGTATCTTGCGTTGTTGAATCTGCACAGATATTTATGCCGCTTGATGACTTGGTTGACCGTGAAAAAGAGCTTGCTCGCTTAAATAAAGAAAAAGAAAACTTAGAGAGCGAAATCAAGCGTGTTGAGGGTAAGCTGTCAAATCAGGGATTTATTGCAAAAGCTCCTGAAAAGGTAGTAGAAGAAGAAAAACGCAAAGGCGAAAAATATAAGCAGATGCTTGAAAAAGTTCTTGAAAGCATTAAAAATTACCAGTAATTAAGGAGGTAAAAACAATGGAAGAAAATACAAAAGTTCCAGGTGTGGAAAATGCCGAAGATGAAGAAAACAGATTCGTTACCTTGCTTGATGAAGAAGGAAATCCGCACGAGTTTGAACATATCGACAGTTTTGAATTTAACGGCGAGATTTATGTATGCTTAATCAGTGCAGAAGACGAAGAAGCTGACGAAGTATTAATCTTTACTCTTAACACAGACGACGAAGGCAATGAGGCTTTAGCCTTAGTTGAAGACGAAGCAGAGCTTGATATGGCATTCGAAGAATTTAAAAAGAGAATGCAGGAAGAATTTGATTTTGAGTAAAACATAAAAAACAAGCTGGCTATAATGCCAGCTTGTTTTTTATACTGCGGTAATTAAATACTCACACTTTCCTGATATAATGTATCTGTCAGGTACAGCAGGTATAAATACGCTTTCACCTTTAGTAAACTCTACCTTTTCATTTTCAGATTCTATATATCCACTACCTTTTAAAAATGTCAGAGCCACAAAGCTGTTGCCGTCTGTTGCAATTTCAGTTTGTTTTGTCTGTTCTCTTTTTTTAACATTAAAATAGTTACAATCAGCAATTTTATATTCTTTAACACCATCTTTTTCAAATATAAGTTCAGGTGAAAAATCTCTTACTTCATTTTTTGTCAAAGTCATAACATCTAGTGCTTTTTCTATATGTAACTCTCTGGGCTTCCCGTCTGCTCCCATTCTTCCCCAATCATACACACGATAGGTAGTATCTGAATTCTGCTGAATTTCGCAAATAACAATACCCTTGCCAATTGCGTGAATTAAACCAGCTTCTACAAAAAATACATCTCCTGCTTTTACCTTAACACTCTTTAAGTATTTTTTTAATTCGTTATTCTCTATTGCGGTTTTAAATTCATCTTTTGTAACATCACAAGCTAAGCCGTATATAAGCTCTGCATCAGGCGCTGCTTCGACTACATACCACACCTCCGTTTTTCCGTTACCGCCATTTTCGTGACATTTGGCATAAATATCGTCAGGGTGTACCTGAACAGATAAGCTATTGTTTGCATCAATAAGCTTAATAAGCAGAGGAAAAGCTTTAAAGGCTTTGCAGTTAGTTCCAAGCCAATCTTCGCCGCACTCTCTTGCGCAAGATATTACATCACCAAGTGTCAAACCATCATATTTGCCACCTATAATGCGTGTCATTCCGTTTTTATGGCACGACAGCTCCCAGCTTTCTGCAACGATTTCTGTTTCGCTTTTTTTGCCATATTCTTCTTTTAATCTTTTGCCACCCCATATATAATCTTTTAAGGCAGGCGAAAGCTTTAATATTTTATTATCAATATATGTATTTTTTAAATTCATTCTGTTATAAAATTCCTTTCCGTTACGTTTGAACATATTTTATCACAAAAAAACATATACCGCAATAACAAAATAACTCCGTTGTATTATACAACGGAGCTATTTTGTTATTTATATCTTCTCTTTAACCATATTACCAGACCAGAAATTAAAAGTCCTAACGGAACAACTACAATTAAAACAACAAACCATGTCCAGAAATGTCCCTGACTTATTGTTAAAGAACCGCCGGGCATACGTTTAATTCTTACTGATATTCCCGAGTCAGAACCTTTCATCCAGTTTATAGCATTTAAGAATACATCTTCATTTGCAAAACGAGATTCTAAAATAACTGAGTTAAACATTGACTCTGAACCGCATACAACCAAGTGACCGGTAAAGGTTTTGTTATCCTCCATAATATAGTTATCTCGGCTTGCTGCAACCATAACGTTAAATTTGCCAACTCTTGCATCAGGCATTGCCACACCGCCGTAAAGGCTTTCTATATTTGTTTCTGTTGCGTCTTGCGTTGTAGTCAGCACTTCTTTAACTGTTACACTCTGCGGAACCTCAGGAGCAATTTCTAAGCTGTTAGAGAAAGATGTAACAACATATCTGCTCTCTTCTTTAACAGGCTTTACGATATCGTGGTCTGTAAACTGAAGTATAGAATACGGAGTACCTGTTATCTGTTGTTTTTGATCAACAACTATGTTGTTACTGCGGATAATACCCCAGTCTGCCGCTAAATAGCTTTCTAAGCGTTCAAGTTTTGCATCAATCTGTGGGTCAAATGCTATCATAACATTTCCGCCACGATCTAAATATGCATCAAGCTTTTCGATTTCTTCTGCTGAAAAATCATTTTTAGGTGCGTTAATTACGACCAAAGAATTTTTATCAGACGGAAAATCCTGAGTTAAGGTGTCTAATGTTTCGATTCTGTATGCATCTGTTTCGAGCACTGTTTCGGTAGACGTTGCTTTTGCCTCTCCGTGACCGCTTGTAAATGTGATTGCAGATAACGACATTCCATCTACGAAATTCACAAGCTTTGATGTTACAGAACGTTCGATATTACTGTATCCGTCTGTTGTAACAAAGTTTGCAGAGCTTACAAATTCTTTTTTATTTTCATTTTTTAAAACTAACGAGCCAACAGTAAACTTTTCTGATTCAATAATATCATCATAAGCAGTAACTGCCGACGGATCTTTTACTACATTAACTTCGCTAACAGATAATTTTGAGCTGTGCTGTGTATATTTTCCGAGCACAGTTTTAAGCATCGTAACCATTTCAGATTGGTTGTCTTTTACAAACATTATCATTTCGACATCACTCTCAAGCTTATCTAAAAGCTCTTTCGTGGTATCGGTCAGTTCATAAATGCCATCCTCTGTAAAGTCGATTTCTAAAGAAAATCTGTCATTTAAGGTAACCAAAATAGCATTTAAAAGAAGTGTTATAATGATTGCTCCCACAATAATAACAGAGGAATTCATTGAATAATGAAATGCTTTTTTATTCTTTTTCATCGCTTATTTCCACCGCCTTTTCTCGATAACACGTACTGTCAGCAGTAAAAACAGTGCTGTTAAGCTGACAAAATAGAATACAGGAACAAAGTTAAGCACGCCTAAAGTAAAGTCTGCAAAACGATTGTTAATTGCTAAAAAGTCAATAAGCCAATCTAAAAATATACCAAGCCAATTAAATGCTCCGTCCATCATATTTGCAAATTTTATGCTAAGGCTTGATGTAAACCAAAGGAAAAATATAATTGCGAGTGTCGAAACCGCTGAAATAACCTGACTTTGTGTAAGTGAAGAGAGAAATATTCCGAGCGATATAAAGAACGCACCCATTAAAAACAGTCCTAAATAGCCGATAAATATTTCGCTGAACACCGGCTCGCCATAGCTGTTTAATACTAAAACGTAAAACATTGTAGCTACAACAGCTAACAAAAGCACACCTGCAGCTGCTAAAAACTTACCTAAAACTATATCAGTAACTTTAACCGGTGCGGTTAAAAGCAGCTGGTCTGTTTTGCTTTTACGTTCTTCTGCAAAGCTACGCATTGTCAAAATCGGAATTACAAAAATAAATATCATACTTATCTCTGCAAAAAACGGTTTCATTAAAGTTTGCTGTGTAAGCAAGTTATTAAAAACAAACATTAATGATGAATAGGCAAAGAATACTGCTAAAAACACAAATCCGATAGGAGATCTGAAGTATGACTTAAATTCTCTTTTTAAAATTGCTTTCATTCTTCTTCACCCTCCTCTTCTTTCTCAGCATTTATAGCAGGCTCAGCAACAATCGCAGGTTCTGCCACAGTTGCCGGCTCGGCAGGCTGTGCAATTTCAGCAACGACTGCATCTGTTGCAGGTTCTGCGGTTTTTAATTTTTTGCTTTCTTTTGCATCATTTGAAGAACCCACCAATTCAATTTCATCTTCTGATACATTCTCATATACCGCATCAATATCAGCAGGATTTTGTGTAACCTCTAAGAAGATATCCTCTAAACTCAAATCCATTGCCTGCATTGCTAAAATCGGCAGACCATTTTGTGCTAAGGCATTAAATATAGGTGTTCTTACATCCACATTAGGCTCTGCTTCGATAACAAAGTCAATTGAACCAGCCTCTTTGCGACCTAAGGATTTAATATATTTAATACCAGAAATTCCTTCTAATGCATCTAAGATAGAACGTTCGTCGCCAGATACTCTGAGCTGGAATTTATTTTCGTTAGAAATTGATTTTCCTAAATTTTCTGCCGTATCACTTGCAACTAAGCGACCTTTGTTTATGATAATAACACGTTCGCAAATTGCATTGACCTCTTGCAGAATGTGAGAAGATAAAATTACAGTATGTTCTCTTCCCAATTTTTTGATAACGTCACGGATTTCAATAATCTGCTTAGGGTCAAGACCAACGGTTGGCTCGTCTAAAATCAAAACCTCTGGATTGCCGACCATTGCCTGAGCAAGACCAACTCTTTGCTTATATCCTTTAGAAAGGTTTGCAATTAAGCGGTCTTTAACATCTGTAATTTTAACCGCTTCCATAATTTTACCTAAATGCTCGGCTCTTTCTTCTTTAACACCCTTTAACTCATATACAAAGTCTAAGTATTCGGATACTGTCATATCCATATAAAGCGGCGGATGTTCTGGCAGATAGCCTATTCTTTTTTTTGCCTCGATAGGATTATCTAAAATATCATAGCCGTCAATTTTAACTTCACCGTCTGTTGATGATAAGTATCCGGTTAAAATATTCATAGTTGTCGATTTTCCGGCACCATTAGGTCCTAAAAATCCTAATATTTCTCCTTTAGATACGGTAAAAGAAATATTATCAACAGCCAGATTATCGCCATATTTTTTGGTTAAATTTTTAATTTCAACCATCTGATAACCTCCTAAACTTATATTCCAGTAATGCCGCACACACGAAGTATGCGGCATTTTAAACTATATCATATATTTGTGTACGTTTTATGAACAAAACAAAAATTATTTGTTTTCTTCAGGTAATTCGAGTTTAATGCAAAGCTCACGGAGCTGTTTTTCGTCAACTGCGCCCGGTGCTGCACTCATAACTTCTGATGCATCCTTAACCTTCGGAAATGCAATAACGTCACGAATACTGTCACGACCTGCTAAAAGCATTACCAAACGGTCAAGGCCATATGCCATACCGCCGTGCGGAGGTGTGCCGTATTTAAATGCTTCAAGCAAGAAACCAAATCTTTCGTTTGCGCTCTCTTCCGTAAATCCGAGTGCTTTAAACATTTTAGCCTGAAGCTCTGTGTTGTTGATACGGATACTTCCGCCACCAACCTCGTTGCCGTTAAATACCATATCGTATGCCTTAGCACGAACATTCTGCGGCTCGGTTTCTAAAAGCTCGATATCTTCTTCCATCGGCATTGTAAACGGATGGTGCTTTGCAACATAGCGGTCTTCTTCTTCGCTGTATTCAAACTGTGGGAACTCTGTTACCCACAATAAATCATAGCTGCCTTCAGGGATTAAATTAAAGCGTTTTGCAAGTTCTAAACGAAGCGCGCCAAGGGCATCGTATACAACCTGGTCTTTGTCAGCAACGATTAAAACAGCATCGCCAACCTCTGCATTCATAGCAGAAAGTATTGCATCGATTTCTTCCTGTTTAAAGAATTTTGCAATTGATGATCTAAGTTCGTTTTCGCCAACAACAATCCACGCTAATCCTTTAGCCTTATATGTTTTGACAAATTCAACAAGACCGTCTAAATCACGACGGGAAAGCGAATTGCCACCTTTTAAGTTAATAGCACGAACACTGCCGCCATTTTTGATTGTATCTGCAAACACTTTAAATTCGCAGTCTTTTACTATTTCAGAAAGGTCAACAAGCTCTAAACCAAAACGTGTGTCAGGCTTATCTGAACCGAAACGATCCATAGCCTCTTTATAAGGAATACGACGGAACGGAGTCTGTAAATCTTTGCCTAAAACCTCTTTAAAGATTTTCTTCATAAAGCCTTCGTTCATTGTCATAACGTCTTCTTCGTTAACGAACGACATTTCTAAGTCTATCTGTGTAAACTCTGGCTGACGGTCCGCACGCAAATCTTCGTCACGGAAGCACTTTGCAATCTGGAAATATCTGTCCATACCAGAAACCATTAAAAGCTGCTTGTAAAGCTGCGGTGACTGTGGAAGCGCATAGAACGAACCAGGATGAACACGGCTCGGTACTAAATAGTCACGAGCACCCTCTGGTGTTGATTTAACGAGTATCGGTGTTTCGATTTCTAAAAATCCGTTTTCGTCATAGTAATCACGTGCTAATTTGCATACACGATGACGAAGCTCCATTAAGCGAACCATATCAGGACGACGAAGGTCTAAGTAACGGTATTTTAAACGAACATCTTCACGAACATTGCTGTTTTCTTCAATATAAATCGGAGGTGTTTCGGATTTAGATAAAATACGCAGCTCGGTTGCTTTAAGTTCGATTGCACCGGTTGGAAGTTTATCGTTTACGATTTCCGGAGCACGATTTACGATTTCACCGGTTACGGCAAGAACAAACTCATTACGGATTGTGTATGCCTTATCAAACATTTCGCTATTATCTTCACCATTAAAAACTATCTGCAAAATACCGCTGCGGTCACGCAGGTCAACGAAAATTACGCCGCCTAAGTTACGGTATGCCTGAGTCCAACCCATAACTGTTACCGTACTGCCAACATCGGCAACTGTAAACTCGCCGCATCGGCGTGTTCTTTTTAAGCCCTTAATCGTTTCCATTTTATGTCCTCCAGTTTATCTGTTATCTTTAATATAAGTTGAAATCTTATCAAGCTCAATCTCTATTGCTTCGCCTGTTTCCATATTTTTAATCATACCCTTTTGGGCATTAATTTCATCATCGCCTAAAACTAAGGAATATTTTGCTCCGATTTTATTTGCAAACTTCATCTGAGCCTTAACACTACGCTCTAAATAATCACGTTCAGCACGTATTCCGTCTTTTCTTAGCTCATAAATAAGCTTTTGTACAAAGCGGTCAGCCTTTTCGCCTATATTTGCGATAAATATCTCGGCTGTTTCGTTGTTTTCAAGCTCAATATTTAAGTTCTCTATCATGAGCATAAGTCGCTCAACACCCAAGCCAAAACCAACTGCAGGAGTGTCTGGACCGTCAAGCTCCTGAACTAAACCGTTATAACGTCCGCCACCGCAAACGGTTCCTTGTGCACCGATATTCTTTGACACGATTTCAAATACGGTTTTGGTGTAATAATCAAGACCTCTTACGATTGTGCCATCTACGTTATAAGCGATTCCCATTTCATCAAGATACATCTTTAAGCTTTCAAAATGCTCTCTGCAATCGTCGCAGATGTGTTCGAGCAAAATAGGTGCGTTCATATAAATTTCTTTACATTCTTTAGACTTGCAGTCTAAAATTCTTAAAGGATTTTTTTCATAGCGCTGTCTGCAGGTTTCGCAAAGCTCTGAAAGATGCGGTTTAAAAAATTCTTTAAGTTTTTCGTTATAGATTTTGCGGCAGGTAGGACAGCCAATACTGTTAATATTAAGCTCTACACCGCTTATTCCCAAACGTCTGAATAAATCCATTGCCAAAGAGATAACCTCGGCATCGATTGCAGGACCTTGCGCACCGAATGCCTCGACACCAAACTGATGAAAGGCACGAAGGCGACCAGCCTGCGGTTTTTCATATCTGAAGCAGGGCGAAATATAATAAAGCTTTGATGGCTGAGGATTTGCATAAAGCGAATGCTCAACAAAGCTGCGCACAACCGGAGATGTTCCCTCTGCCTTTAAGGTTATGCTGCGGTCACCCTTATCCAAAAATGTATACATTTCTTTCTGCACGACATCAGTTGTGTCACCAACACCGCGCTCAAAAAGCTCCGTATGTTCAAACATAGGAGTTCTTATTTCGCTGTAACCATATTCTAAACACAGATTGCGCATCTCGTGCTCTACTCTGTGCCATTTATATACGTCAGCAGGTAATACGTCATGCGTTCCTCTTGGTGCTTTAACTTGCATATTACCAACCTCCTTTTTCGATTTAACTGTTTAATTATATCATACAATTATATAAAATGCAATTACAAACCTGCAATTTCATTAAGATTAAGCTGTAAAAGTTTTGATACACCCTTTTCCTGCATAGTTACACCGTAAATAACGTCGGCACTCTCCATTGTTCCTCGACGGTGAGTAACTATAATGAACTGTGTATCATTGCTGTAATTTTTAACATAATCAGCAAAACGATATACGTTAACGTCATCTAACGCAGCCTCGATTTCGTCTAAGAAACAGAACGGAGTCGGACGGGTTTTTAATATTGCAAAGAGCAAAGCAATTGCAGACAATGCTCTTTCTCCACCGGACAGAAGTGACAGGCTTTGCAGCTTTTTGCCCGGAGGCTGAACATCAATATTAATTCCGCACTCTAAAATGTTTTGCGGGTCGGTAAGAGTAAGCTCTGCACTACCGCCACCAAACAGCTCAACAAAGGTTGTTTTAAAGAATTTGTTTATCTGCTGGAATTTTTCTTCAAACTGTTCTTTCATTACCTTTGTCATTTCTTCGATAATTTTTAAAAGGTCAGTTTTTGCTCTTTCTAAATCATCACGTTGACCTGACAAAAATTCGTAACGCTCTTTTACGTTTTTATATTCTTCAATTGCATCAACGTTAACGTTACCCAATTCACGAATTTTACCTTTAAGCTCTGATATGCGCTTATTTACCTGAACATTAGAGCCTAAATCGTCTTTTTTGTATGCTAATGCATCTGAATGAGTAAGCTCATATTCATCCCACAGACGATTAACAGTATTTTCAAGCTCAACTTCGAGCTTAACCTTTTT
>JAFQAG010000255.1 GCA_017416985.1 Clostridia bacterium | reverse complement strand
TGAATAAATATTATATTAAATAAGAAATTAAATATAAAGAGAGGAAGCTATGAAACAAAAAAAAGGTCACAGTTTTAAAGTAATTAATTTTATAGGCTTAACATTGGCAGGATTTATAAATGCCTTTGGAATAACTGTCTTTTTAGCGCCGGTAAAGCTTTACGACAGCGGAATATCCGGCACATCTATGCTGCTTTCACAAATCACACCATTTTCTTTATCATTTTATCTTTTGCTTTTAAATGTTCCGCTATTTTTATATGGTTTAAAAAAGCAAGGTGTGATTTTTACCGTATATTCATTATATGCTGTTGCAATGTATTCTTTAGGCGCTTTTTTAATAACCGATGTTTTGCCCATTGATGTTAGTATAGCATCGCCATTAGCCGGTGAAGATTTGCTTTTGTGCTCACTTTTTGGAGGACTTATTTCAGGTATAGGAAGCGGTCTTACCATTCGTTTAGGAGGAGCGATAGACGGCGTTGAGGTTATGTCTGTTGTTTTTGCAAAAAGGCTTGGTATTACAGTTGGCACTTTTGTTATGGTTTATAACGTTATTATATATGTAATAAGCGGTATTATATTAGATAGCTGGATATTACCTCTTTATTCTATTGTCACCTATGGTGCAGGACTTAAAACTATCGACTTTATAGTAGAAGGTCTTGACCGTTCAAAAGCAATTATGATTATAACAGATATGGCAGATGAAATTTGTGATGCCTTATCAGGCGAATATGAAAGCGGAGTTACACAACTCTTAGCTCGTGGTCACTATTCAAAAAAAGAAAAAACTGCTGTGTATTTTATTGTAAACAGATTTCAGATTCCTAAAGTAAAGGAAATTGCACACGACATCGACCCGAACGCCTTTATGACAATTACCGAGGTTGCCGATGTATATACAAGCATAAAATAAAATGCAAGGGTGCATTTATTTGACATTTTATATTAAAATTGATAGAATATTATCCATATTATATATAAAGAGGGTGAGCAGATGGAAATGACAGTAGCAGAGGCAGTTTTAAGGGTAGTAAAGGAGCAGGGTACAGATGTTATATATGGCTATCCGGGTGCGGCAAATACGCCTGTTTATGACAAAATAAATAATGCAGAACTCTACTGCGTTCTCACCCGCAACGAACAAGGAGCAGCCCACGCCGCAAGCAGTTATTTTAAAATGACCGGTAAAGTAGGTGTTTGTACGGCTACATCAGGTCCAGGGGCTACAAACTTAATAACCGGAATCGCCAATGCTTATATGGATTCGACTCCACTTATTGCAATCACCGGTCAGGTGCCGCTGTGTAATATCGGAAAGGATGCCTTTCAGGAGGTTGACACCACAGGTGTTACCACCCCTATTACCAAGCATAACTATCTGGTAAAAAATGCCGCAGATGCTGTAAGCATAATGCGAGAGGCTTTTTATATCGCCAAAACAGGCAGACCAGGTCCGGTTGTTGTTGATATTCCTTTGGATATTCAAAAGGAGATAATAGAATTTATCCCTTGCGAAAAGCCCGAAATAAGGGGATATAATCCTGAGCCTGAGCTTAACGAAAAGCAGATTAAAAAGCTTGCAAAAATGATTCGCTCTGCAAAAAGACCGTTCGTTGTTTTAGGCGGCGGAGTTTTAGGCGCGGGCGCAAGCAATGAGTTTGCGGCATTTGTTGAAAAAATTAAAATTCCCGTAGCATCGACTTTAATGGGAATAAGCGGAATTGCCTCTGACCATACCCAATATTTAGGTATGCTCGGCTTGCACGGAACATATTCTGCAAACAATGCATTTTTAAATTCGGATTTAATAATATTTATGGGCTCACGCATATCTGACCGTGCAGTTTCAGACAGCGAGGCTACGACACGCCGTGCAAAAATCGTGCATATAGATATTGACCCTGCCGAAATAAATAAAAATATTATCTGTGACTTAAGCATTGTTGCAGATATTAAAAAGTTACTTATTAAATTGAATGAATATGTTGAATTTACGTGTCCTGATGCCTGGCTTAATGAATGTATTAAGGCAAAAGGTCAAAACATAAAGGCAGATGATTCACAAACAAAGCTGGTAAATCCTAAGTTGTTTTTGAAAAAACTTTCAGATAAAACCACACCCGAAACAGTTGTTGCTACCGAGGTGGGACAAAATCAGATATGGACAGCAAATCATTATAAATTTTTAAAACCCAACACCTTTTTAACATCGGGCGGATTCGGCACAATGGGTTATGGCTTGCCGGCCGCACTAGGAGCAAAAATAGCACGACCTGAGCTTACAGTAATCGCAATTGAGGGCGACGGCAGCTTTCAGATGGCAATGCCTGAGCTTGCCGCAATGCGACAAAGCGGTGCAGATTTAAAAATTGTAATATTTAAAAATCGCTCTTTGGGAATGGTACACGAGCTTCAGCAGCTGCACTTTGACTCAAATTTTGTAAGTGTTGATTTGGGCGATTATCCGCATTTTGATAAAATTGCAGAGGCATATGATATTCCATATATGCAAATTGGCACAAACGACGAAATAGAAAACGGCATAAATGCTCTTTTAAAAGACGGACAAGCCTTTATTTTAGAGGTTTTGGTCGATGAGTTTGAAAGCACATTATAAGGAGGCAGCAAATGGCTAAATATATTTTAAATGCTCTGGTAGAAAATCACGCAGGTATTCTTGCAAAAATGGCAAGTCTTTTTGCCCGCAGAGGTTTTAACATCGATAGCCTGGCAGTAGGCGAAACACACGACCCTAAGTTATCATCTGCTACAATTGTTGTTGACGGAGATGCGCAAACTGTTGACCAGGTTGAAAAACAGCTTTCAAAGCTGATTGACGTTATAAGTGTGCAGACCTTAGCTCCCGAAGCATCGGTTTCGCGCGAGCTTTCTTTAATAAAGGTATCGTGTACAGCTAAAAACCGTGCCGAAATTACTCAGATTGTTGATATCTTTCGTGCAAATATTATTGATATATCTGACCACGCAGTAATTATTGAGCTTACAGGCTCGGCTATGAAAATCGAGGCTTTTAAAGAAATGATGAGACCTTATAATATTTTAGAAATGTCACGAACAGGTATGATTGCAATGACACGTAGTCTGGCAGATTCTAAAAAAGTTGAGGCAGACAACCATATATTATAGAATAAATAAAATTTAGTGAGGTAAAAATATGGATAAGCTGCATTCGTCTAAGGGTGTACGCAAAACGATGGGCGAACACGGACTGCATTTTCAGAAATCACTCGGTCAGAACTTTTTAACAGATGTGACCGTCTTAGAGCAGATAGTAGATGCTGCTAAGCTTGACTCTGACACCTGCGTTTTAGAAATAGGCCCGGGTGCAGGAACGCTGACACGTGAGCTTGCGCAAAATGCCTATAGAGTTGTTGCCGTAGAAATAGATAAAAACTTAATTCCTATGCTTAGTGAAAATACGGCAGAATTTGACAACGTAAAAATTATAAATCAGGATATTTTAAAAACAGACCTTAAAAAACTTTTTAAAGAAGAATTTTGCGGCAAAACCGTTAAGGTTGTTGCAAATCTTCCTTATTACATAACAACCCCCATTATTATGAAGCTTTTAGAGGAAAATCCGGGGATTAGCTCAATTGTTATAATGATTCAAAAAGAGGTTGCCGAACGTCTTACCGCTGAGGCGGGAACTAAAGCATACGGCGCAATAACTCTTTCGGTAAATTATTATTCAAAGCCATCATTTGTGTGCCTGGTGCCGCCTGATAGCTTTGTACCGCCGCCAAAGGTATGGTCTGCAGTTTTAAAGCTCGATGTTTTAGAAAATCCGCCGGTAGAGGTCAAAGATGAAAAACTTTTCTTTAATCTTATTAAGGCAGCATTCGGTCAAAGACGAAAGACCTTTATAAACAGTGCAGGCAATTTTTCCGGCATAGCTTTTGACAAAGAAGATATTAAAAAAGTGCTTTTAAAACTTGGTTTTTCTGAAACTGCACGAGGCGAAACTTTTAGTTTGGTAAATTTTTCACAAATAGCCAATGAGCTGTCTGATTTAAATTTGTAGAAATACACTATTAAATTTATAATAAAATACTTTGATTTTTTTGTAAATTATGGTATAATATTATACAAGTTGAGTTTTTTTCGTTATAATTTTTGTAAAAAATACATAAACTAAAAATAATTATGGCTTAAACACTCAACAGAAGATTAATGATAGAGAAATTGAAAGGAGATTACCATGACAAACAACAAGGCTGTAAAAGCTTGGCTTGATGAAATGATTGCTCTTACTACTCCTGACAAAGTAGTTTGGATTGACGGTAGCGAAGAGCAGAAACAGGCATTATACGCAGAAGCGGTTGCCGATGGTGAAATGATTAAATTAAACGAGGAGAAGCTCCCTGGATGCTATCTTCACAGAACTGCTCCAAACGACGTTGCTCGTGTTGAGGACAGAACTTTTATTTGTACATCTAAAAAAGAAGATGCAGGTCCGACCAATAACTGGGAAGCTCCTGCTGTTATGTATGAAAAGCTGAACAAATTATTCAGCGGCAGCATGAAAGGCCGCACAATGTACGTTATTCCGTACATGATGGGACCTTACGGCTCACCGTTTTCTAAAATCGGTATCGAGCTGACTGACTCTCGTTACGTTGTTTTAAACATGGAGATTATGACCCGTGTTGGAACAAAAGTAATGGAAGAATTAGGCGACAGTGACGATTTCGTTCGTTGCTTACATGCTGTTAAGGATGTTGATCCTGAAAACAGATACATCGTTCACTTCCCCGAGGATAACACAATTATGTCCGTTAACTCAGCTTACGGCGGTAACGTTTTACTCGGTAAGAAGTGCTTTGCACTCAGAATCGCAAGCCACATGGGTCACCGTGAAGGCTGGATGGCTGAGCATATGCTTATCTTAGGTCTTGAAAATCCGCAGGGCGAAGTTAAATACGTTGCAGCTGCATTCCCAAGTGCTTGTGGTAAAACAAACCTCGCTATGCTTATTCCGCCGGCAGCTTTAAAAGGCTATAAGGTTTGGACAGTAGGTGACGATATCGCCTGGATGAGAATAGGCGAAGACGGCAGACTTTGGGCAGTTAACCCTGAAGCAGGCTTCTTCGGCGTTGCACCGGGAACATCTACTAAGACTAACCCGAATGCTCTGGCTACAACTATGAAGAACACTATCTTCACAAACGTATTCCACAACACAGAAGACAACACTGTATGGTGGGAAGGCTTAGACGGCGAAGTTCCTGAAAAAGGTATCGACTGGCAGGGTCGCCCATGGACTCGTGACAACGGCGAGAAGGGTGCTCATCCGAACAGCCGCTTTACCGCACCGGCAGCACAGTGCCCATGCATTTCAAGCGAATTTGAAAATCCGCAGGGTGTGCCGATTTCTGCTATTATCTTTGGTGGCAGACGTGCAAAAACTGCTCCGTTAGTATACGAATCATTTGACTGGCAGCATGGTGTATTCGTTGGTGCTACTATGGCATCTGAAACAACTGCTGCAGCTGCAGGTAAAGTTGGTGTAGTTCGTCGTGACCCGATGGCTATGATTCCGTTCTGCGGCTATAACATGGCTGACTATTTTGCACATTGGCTCGAAATGGGTAAGAAAATCCCTAATCCGCCAAAAATCTTCCATGTTAACTGGTTCCGTCAAGATGATGAAGGACACTTTATGTGGCCTGGATTTGGCGACAACCTTCGTGTGCTCAACTGGATTTTAGCTCGTTGCGCAGGCGAAGCTGATGCTAAAGAAACTGAAATCGGTTATCTGCCGAATGCTGCTGACATCAATATCGAAGGTCTTGACATCGATAAAGACGTTTTAGAGCAGCTCTTAACCGTTGACAAGAAAGTATGGCTTGAAGATGTTGAAGGTCAGAAAGAATTCTTTGCTAAATTCGGCGATGATCTTCCGGCAGCAATCAAAGAAGAGCTCGCTGCTTTAGAGGGCCGTCTTTCTAAGTAATATGCTTAATAGACGCTTTGGCGTTTGTTAATATATTATTGGTTCTTTTACAAGGAGGAAATTTAATATGAAAAGAAGACTTTTACTTGGCGTTTTAGCCATAGCAGTAGTATCTTCTTTTGCCGGTTGTTCTGCTAAGGATAATATGGAAGCTCCTGTTTCCCCGTCCGCAGCAGTATCAGACATGACAAATACTGATAAAGGCAGCGATGGCAATTTAATGACATCTTCGCCGACAGCTGATGCCACACAAAGTGCTGACATAAAATAAATTTCACCTTTAGAAAAGACATTATCGAGCCGTGGTTTATTCACGGCTCTTTTTTATTTGTAGGATGTAGAAAAAAGCGCAGACCACGCAAAGCAAATAGTAAAATAAACAGCGGGTTATTGCAAATATATTAGTTAATACTGTACGTAGAAATTTGCAAGCAAATTTCTTTTTAATAATGCTTTGCGTTACAAACAAACTTTGCCTCTCGACGTATAAACATACGTCTTCGGGTAACCCCAAGCACAGCTTGGGCTCAGTTTGTTTCTTCTGCATCTTTTTTCGTCCATCCATTGTTGATTCAGAATATTTACGTAGTGAAAAAGGTAAAACCTACCGTCTGTACGTGATACATAAATTTTATATTATTTTCCGTCTTGTTCTAAGTGGTAACGGTTCCAAGGCAGAGCCTTGTGTCGTTTAAGGGAGTAAAGGGGGGAAATCGAAATCCCCCCTTTGTTTTGCTTCTTTTGCAATCAAAAGAAGGCCCGTCCGGCAGGACTTGCTAACTACTATTTTGCATTTGCGTAACTTCAGAAAATTTATATTATAATAAGCCAATCAAATAAATATCTTGTAATATTTATAAATATATTATATAATGTATCAGTCAAAATACATAATCAGGAGGAAAACGTTGGGAATAGTTGAATTGATTTTTACTGCAATAGGTCTTTCTATGGATGCTTTTGCAGTTTCTGTATGCAACGCCATGATGGTAAATAATCTAAGGCTTCGTGATGCTGCAAAATTCGGATTGTTTTTCGGATTTTTTCAGGCGCTTATGCCCTTAATTGGCTGGTTGGCAGGCAAAACCTTTAGTTCTTACGTTATAGCTTTTGACCATTGGGTTGCTTTTGTTTTACTTGCATTTATAGGCGGAAAAATGATTCTTGATGCAGTGCGTGGCGAAGAGGAATGCTCAAATGAAAATCCTTTAAAATTTAAGGTTTTATTTGTTTTAGCTATCGCTACAAGCATAGACGCTTTGGCTGTCGGCATAACCTTTGCATTTATGAAAATGGCAATTTTGCCAAGTGTGCTGTTAATTGGTGCCATAACCTTTGCAATATCAACCGCAGGAGCATTAATAGGCAAAAAAGCAGGCTCTGCATTAGGAAGTCGTGCAGAAATCGTAGGCGGAATTATTTTAATTTTAATTGGCGCAAAAATTTTAATTGAACACCTTTTCTTTTCGTAAAATTTAGGGATGTAAAAAATTATGTTTTTTACATCCCGTTTTTGTAAAAAAATGTTGAAATACCGCAATATATATTGACTTTTTCTTTAAAAAATTATAAAATTATATACGCATATTGCTGTATAAAAATACAGTTGTTTAAATAAATAAAAAAGGAATGAATTAAATGAAAAAATTAATGCTCGGCAACGAGGCAATCGCACGCGGAGCGTATGAGGCAGGCGTTCATGTTGTATCCTCATATCCGGGAACTCCGAGTACGGAAATAACTGAATTTATATCAAAATATGATGAAATATATTCAGAATGGGCACCTAACGAAAAGGTAGCTGTCGAAACCGCAATCGGTGCGGCAACAGGCGGTGGACGTGCTCTTTCTGCTATGAAACACGTTGGTCTTAACGTGGCAGCTGACCCACTTTTTACCGTTTCATATATCGGTGTTAATGGTGGTCTTGTTTTGGTTGTTGCCGACGACCCCGGAATGCACAGCTCTCAGAACGAGCAGGATTCACGAAACTATGCAATCGCAGCTAAAGTTCCTATGCTCGAGCCTGCAGATTCTGCTGAATGTAAAGAATTTACCAAAAAAGCATTCGAAATAAGCGAACAGTTTGATACTCCGGTTATTTTGCGTGTTACAACTCGTGTGGCACATTCACAAAGCATGGTTGAATTAGAAGACCGTAAAGAAGTGCCTGTTAAAGACTATACAAAAAACATTGCCAAAAATGTAATGATTCCGGCAAATGCAAGACCTAAGCACGTTATGGTCGAAGAACGCACTAAGGCTTTAACTGAATATAACAGTGCATCTGACTTAAACAAAATGGAAATAAATGATACCAAAATCGGTATTATCGCAGCAGGTATTTCGTATCAGTATGCTAAAGAGGCTTGCCCTGATGCATCTATTTTAAAAATTGGTATGATTAACCCTATGCCAGAAAAGCTCATTCGTGAATTTGCAGAAAAAGTCGATAAAATTTACGTTGTAGAGCAGTTAGACCCAGTTATAGAAAACTATTGCCGCTCAATCGGCATTGATGTAATCGGAAAAGAAATATTTACCTTAATCGGTGAATATTCTACCGAGCTTTTAAAAGAAAAAATCCTTGGCGAAAAACCGGCAGAGCCAATGAAAGCTTCCGAGCCTATTCCTGTTCGTCCTGCTGTTATGTGCCCAGGATGCTCACACAGAGGCGTATTTTACGTGCTTTCAAAATTAAAGCTTAATGTAACAGGCGATATTGGTTGTTATTCTTTGGGATGTGCAAAACCGCTCGAAAGCATCGACACCATCGTTTGTATGGGCGGAAGTATTACTGCAGCTCACGGTATGGAAAAAGCTCGTGGCAAAGATTTTGCACGCAAAACCGTTGCTGTTTTAGGTGATTCTACCTTCGTTCATTCAGGAATTACCGGACTTATTGATGTTGTTTATAACAAGGGTACAACAACCACAATTATTCTTGATAACTCAATCACCGGTATGACAGGACATCAGCAGAATCCTGCAACCGGATTTACAATTAAAAACGAGCCAACCCGTCAGGTAGATTTAGAAATGCTGGCTCACGCAGTTGGTGTTGACCGTGTAGTTATTGCCGATCCGTTTGATGTTGACAATTTTGAAAAGGTAGTAAAAGAAGAAATTGCAGCTGAAGAACCATCTGTAATTATTGCACAGCGTCCCTGCGCACTTATTAAAAAAGCAGGATACACCGGCCGTTATGTTATAAACGACAAGTGCAAAAACTGTAAAATGTGTATGAAATTAGGCTGTCCGGCAATTTCTTTAACTGAAAACGGACCAAAAATTGATGAAACTCTTTACGTGGGCTGCGGACTTTGCCCGAATGTTTGTAAATTCGGCGCAATTGAGCGCGCTTAACCCGTGCAGAAAGGATTGTGATATTATGAATATAATGATTGTTGGTGTTGGCGGTCAGGGAACACTTTTAGCCAGCCGAATTATAGGTGCTGCCGCAATAAACTTAGGCGGCGATGTTAAGCTTTCTGAGGTGCACGGAATGAGTCAGCGTGGTGGTAGTGTTGTTACCTACGTTCGCTACGGTGAAAAAATTGCATCCCCTATTATCGGTGAGGGCGAAGCTGATGTTATTTTAGCTTTTGAACAGTTAGAGGCATACCGTTATATTTCTTACCTTAAAAAAGGAGGAAAATATATTGTAAATACTCAAAAAACTAATCCTATGCCTGTTATTACAGGTGCGGCTAAATATCCTGAAGATATTTTAGGTAAAATGGAAAAAATGGGTATTTCTGTTACATCTTGCGATGCCTTAGCTCTAGCTAAAGAGGCAGGAAACATAAAATCAGTTAACGTTGTTTTAATTGGTGTTATGGCAAAGCATACAAATATCTCGAAAGAAGAATGGGAAGAGGCAATTAAGCAAACCGTTCCTGAAAAGTTTTTAGAGGTTAATTTAAAAGCGTTCAGACTGGGATATGATGCTTAAATAAATATTTATTAAACATAATAAAAGAGGGATGTAAATATTTTTTACATTCCTTTTTAATTAAAGAGGTTTTATTTATGAATTACAGTGAATTTTTAAATAATGAATATGGCATAAAGGCTGAAATTGTAAGCCTTATGCTAAGGGCAGAATCAGAATTAGGTGAAAAATTTAAAGAAATAGAGCAAATTGCAGAAATAAACACAGCAAAGGTTATGCGTGCTTTTCGTGAGCACAGAGTAAGCGAGCAGCATTTGGGTATAACAACCGGATACGGCTACGACGATATAGGAAGGGATACTTTAGATAAAATTTATGCTGATGTTTTTGGAGCAGAAAGTGCTCTGGTGCGTCACAGCATAGTTTCAGGCACACACGCTCTTTCAACCTGTCTTTTCGGAGTTTTACGCCCCGGTGATGTTATGCTTTCTGTAACAGGCAGACCTTATGATACCCTAGAAGAAGTAATTGGCATACGTGGCGAGGGTAATGGCTCGTTAGCTGACTGGGGTGTAAAATACAGAGAGGTAAGTTTAAAGTCTGATGGCACTCCTGATTTAGATGCTATACGTGCAAATATTACTCCTGACGTGCGTTTAATAGAAATTCAAAGGTCTAAAGGTTATGATTGGAGAAAGTCGCTCTTAGTCGAAGATATACGCAAAATATGTGAATGTGTAAAAGAGATAAATCCTAATATAATCTGTATGGTTGATAACTGCTATGGTGAATTTGCAGAAACCCAAGAGCCTTGCGATGCAGGTGCTGATTTAGTTGTTGGCTCATTAATTAAAAATCCAGGCGGCGGCTTAGCCTTAACAGGTGCATATATTGCAGGACGTGCCGATTTAATTGAACAGGTTTCGTATCGTTTAACATCACCCGGAATAGGTGCAGAGGTTGGTGCTACACTTGGTATGAACCGTAGTATGTATCAGGGATTTTTTATGGCTCCTCACGTGGTGGCTGAAAGCATTAAAACATCACTTTTAGCAGCTAAAATGCTCGAGCTTTCTGGCTATGAAGTATGTCCTTCATCTGATGAAGCACGTGGAGATATAATTCAGGCAGTAAAGCTTGGCTCACCTGAAAAGCTGTGCGCTTTTTGTCAGGGTATTCAGGCAGGCTCTCCCGTCGATGCATTTGTAACACCAATGCCCTGGGATATGCCGGGATATGAAAATCAGGTAATTATGGCAGCAGGAACATTTACATCAGGTGCAAGTATTGAAATCTCGGCAGACGGACCAATACGAGAGCCATATGTTGCCTATATGCAAGGCGGATTAACTTATGAAAGCGGAAAATTGGCGGTTATGTGTGCTATAAATAACATTATCTAAATGGATGTAAAAATATCCCAGAACGCAAAAAGACAATAAAAAATTTGTTTTGAACTATTTTTCCTATCCCTGTTTAAAAATAACCTTTTAAACAGGTTATCAACAGATTGTTAATAAATTGTGGATAACTTTTTAGCTTAATACTGCGCTTTTTACGATTTATAAATTTTATAATTTAGCAATTTTTAGCAT
>JAFQAG010000254.1 GCA_017416985.1 Clostridia bacterium | reverse complement strand
TGAGCGTCTTTGTTAAAGGCACGAATAACACGAATGCCGGTGAGCTTTTCACGTATAATAAGATTAATTTTATCAACCTTTTCCTGAATGGTTTTAGAAAGTGGAATAGTATATTTAGATACCAAAATTATAATGGCAAGCAAAAATGGAACAAGCGCCAGAAAGATTATAGCCATAGTAATATCTTTTGAAAATGCAAGAACGATAGAACCAATCATATACATAGGACACATAATTATGATTCGTGTAAACATAGTTAAAAAATTCTGAAGCTGAGTTATGTCGTTAATAGTTCTTGTAATCAATGACGATGCACCCATTTTATTAAATTCTGCACTTGAAAAGCTTTGCACCTTATGAAAAACACTTTTTCGCACATCTCGTGCAAATCCGGCAGAAATTGTCGCTCCAAAATAGTTCATCAAAACTATTGCTGTAGTAGAAATAAATGCTAAAACAAGCATAATTCCGCCTGTTTTTAAAATATAGTTAATATCGCCTCTGCCAATGCCTTTATCAACGATATCAGACATCATATTAGGCAACGAAAGCTCACACGAAACACGTGTTGCAATAAGCACAAAAGCTAAAACAAAACAAGCCGCATAGGGCTTTAAAAACCGGATTATCCTCTTCACACGCAAACCTCCTAACATTTATATATAAGTCTATCACAGTAAAATTTTAAAATCAATGTATATTTTGTAAACATTAAAGTATTATTTGCTTGAAAAAATAAGAAAATTCTGGTACAATAAGCTCTGTTGGAAATTTATGTAAAAGGGGCATCTGAATAAATATGCATAAAGAAAAAATTAAAGAGAACAATATTGCTAAATTCCCTGTTAGTATTGACTGCAACATTAAAATATATGAAGAAAATCTAATGCCTTTAATGTACATTAATAAGCATATGCGCTTGCTTTATTTTGTATATTCAGATGCGGTTGTTAAATTTGATTCAAGAGAAATTGATATAAAAGCCGGTGAAATACTGGTTTTACCACCGGATTTGTTATATAGCATAAGGGCTAAAAATGAGCAGGCTATGTATCATAGCATAACCATAGAACGAAATTTTTGCGAATGCCTTGATTTTAAACTGAATGAATTTAACATTTTAAAACTGATTGACAATGCAGAAGTTAAAAATCATTTTGAACAGATGGTTTTAGATTATAAAATAGGCAAAGAACTTTACAAAATAAAAATTTTGTCAGAGGCACTTTCGGTTTTAAATCACTTGTATAAATTGAGTGCAGACAACTATAAAAATAGTCTGACTGCTTCAGAAAACAATAAGTTAAGCGCAATAAAAAATGCGATTTTACATATTGAGCAAAATTTTAATAAAAGCATTTCGGTTGACGATTTATCGGATATTACCAAAACAGATAAAAGTTATTTTAGTCGTGTTTTTAAAGAGATTACAGGAATACCTCCGATTGAGTATATAAACAGATACAGATGCAAAAAGGCAGAATGTATGCTAAAAACTAATAATAAAGCTGTAAGCGAAATTGCACGGTTATGCGGTTTTGACAATTTGTCATATTTTACAAGAACATATAAAAAATATATTGGCAGTCTGCCGTCAAAAACAATGCAGAGATGAGCCGTATTTTGCTTGGCTTTCTTGACAAATTCTTAAAATTTGATATAATAGTATTATAATGTTATATTTGGGGACTTATGCGTCTTAGGAAGGGGTAAAAAATGGGTTTAAATTTAGCACAAAAGATTATTAAAGAGCATCTGGTAAGCGGTGAGATGATTCCGGGAACGGAAATATCTATTCGCATAGACCAGACCTTAACACAGGATTCAACCGGTACAATGGCTTATCTGCAGTTTGAGGCTATGGGTATTGACCGTGTAAAAACCAAAAAATCGGTTGCATATATTGACCATAATATGTTACAGTCAGGCTTTGAAAATGCTGATGACCATAAATATATTCAGACAGTAACCAACAAACACGGAATTTATTTTTCTCGTCCCGGTAACGGAATCTGTCATCAGGTTCAGTTAGAACGTTTTGGCGTTCCGGGAATGACACTTTTAGGCTCTGACAGCCATACACCAACAGGCGGCGGT
>JAFQAG010000253.1 GCA_017416985.1 Clostridia bacterium | reverse complement strand
ATTGCTTCGGCATCAACATTGTCTCCTAAAAGCAAAAACGGATTAAAACTTTTTTCTTTTTTATCTTTTTCCATATCCTCATAGGCATCCATTATATATATAAATCTGCCAAGACCGTATCCTATATGCGATAATATCCTTTTTTGTACCTCATCAGTATTGGTATATGCAAAAAACACTACTTTTAAAATCTCGCCAAACTCGTTTGCCAGCTTATCAGTTTCGGCACATTTTTTGCGCTCTAATTCCGATAAATTAGAAAGATGCGTCTGCACCTTTTTTAAAAGGTCAGGATTTTTCTTTTTAATCTTTCGCTTAGCACCCCAAAAAAGAGGCAGGCACAAAAGAGCCTTAACTGAATGTTCATCATGCCAGTCATCCTTTAGTTTGGCATAGGTTAAAATAACATTTACATCTGCTGCATAAGTCAACGCATTAGAAGTTTGAGCAATTGGCTTTTTTCGGTGCGGACTTACTATACATCTCTCGGGCGAAAGCCTTGTATTTTCATCGCAAATTGATGAAAGTAAAACTGCTAAAAATGTAACATCATAGCTTAAGCCCATTCTCGAGGCAAAGCCGTATTCTTTTTTTAGACTTTTGCAAAGCCCACAATAGTACGAGCGAAACATATTATATTCGCGCACCTTTAGTTCGTCTTTGCAAATTCTGACATAACCAAACACGGTTTTCCTCCCGTCATCTTTTATACATTTTATATTGTATCATATATGTTTTAAAATATAAATCAACAATTTGTTAATTATTTTAAAACATTATGCTTTTCGCTTTTGCATATGATATGCCGCCTTTAAAAGCCATTTTTCAGGTAAAAATCTTTCTAAAATACGTGCCGCTTTCATCAAAAAACCAGGGATTATTATGAGTTTTTTAGAAAACATACCTTTTACCGCTGTTTTAGCTACCTGTCTGCTTTCTAAGCCTTTAACACTGAATTTTACATTTGCGGTTTTATCAAACTCGGTGCGTACAGGACCAGGGCATAAAACACTTATTGATACACGGCTTTTTTCTCTTTTTAATTCTTCATATATCGCTTCTGAAAGGCGAAGAACATACGCCTTTGTTGCATAATAAACTGAAAGCAAAGGTCCGGGCAAAAACGCCGCAGATGATGCAACATTTAAAATATAACCCGAGTCTTTTTTCTTAAAATCCTGCAAAAACAGTTTGGTTAAAATGTGAACTGCCTTTATGTTTACATCGACCATTTCAAGCTCACGGTTTAAGTCACTTTCAGAGAAGAATCCGAACAAGCCAAAGCCTGCATTGTTTACTAAAATGTCGATATCCATAGGCTTTACGGCTTCATAAAGACGCATACATTCTTCCTGTGACGATACATCACAGGTTATGACATCAGCTTTAACCTTTAACTCATTAGCAAGCTCGTTTAATCGGTCTGTTCTGCGAGCGACCAATATAAGTTCAACACCGCGCTCAGACAGCTCTTTAGCTATATCACGCCCTATGCCTGAGCTTGCACCGGTAATAAGTGCTTTCATTTATATCAACTCCATTAACCCGAATACTGCTCAAGCAGTTCTTCTTTCATTTTCCAGAGTCTTGGTGATAAATCAACATAATACTTGTGTGGATTTTCAAAACGTTTAACCTCGTCCCAAAGCTTGTCTATCTGCTCTGCACAGTATTTTTTAAGCTCGTGCACATCAGGACTTTCATAAACACACTTACCTTTTTCGAACAACTGCACCAAAAGCTTTTTAGCATGGAAATTAGAAAGTTTTTTTCTTTTCCATGTATGGTCAGGATCAAATATTTCATAAGGCTGTGATTCGTCAATTTCTTCATCATAAAGCGCTATTACGTCAGCAACAGCCTCTCCGCTTTCGTTTGAATACAAACGGAACAGTTGTTTAAATCCGGGGTTTGTTATCTTAGTTGTATTTTCACTTATTTTAATTCTGGGTACAATTTCGCCATCTGATTCAATCGCCGCAAGCTTGTAAACACCGCCAAATACAGGTGAAGAAAGCGATGTAATAAGTCTTTCACCCACACCAAAGGAATCAATTTTTGCGCCTTGCATAAGTGTATCACGAATGATATATTCATCAAGGGAGTTTGATGCCGTGATTTTGCAGTCAGGATATCCTGCATCATCAAGCATTTTGCGCATTTTCTTAGTCAGATATGCGATATCTCCCGAGTCGATACGAACACCCTTAGGACGACATCCCATCGGCTTTAATACCTCGTCAAACACACGGATAGCATTCGGAATACCTGATTTTAACACGTTATATGTATCTACAAGCAGGATACAGTTGTCAGGATACACCTCCGCATATGCACGAAATGCATCGTATTCAGAATCAAAAAGCTGAACCCAGCTGTGTGCCATTGTACCAAGTGCCGGAATGCCGTAATCACGGTCTGATATTGTGCAGGCTGTTCCGCTACATCCTGCAATATACGCCGCACGTGCACCAAGCATAGCTCCGTCATAGCCCTGCGCTCTGCGTGAGCCGAACTCCATTACAGCACGACCGTCTGCAGCACGTACTATACGGTTTGCCTTTGTTGCAATCAATGATTGATGGTTGATTGTTAAAAGTATCATTGTTTCGATAAACTGCGCCTGAATAACAGGACCGCGCACCATTACGATAGGCTCTTGCGGAAAGATAGGAGTTCCCTCAGGAACCGCCCATACATCGCAGGCAAATTCGAAGTTTTTAAGATAATCTAAAAACTCTTCACTAAACAGATTTTTAGAACGCAGATATTTAATATCCTCTTCATCAAAATGCAGATTTTTAAGATAATCAACTAACTGCTCTACTCCCATCATAACAGCAAAACCGCCATCATCAGGGATTTTGCGGAAAAACATATCAAAATAGGCTATTCTATCACGAAAGCCTTTTTCAAAATATCCGTTAGCCATTGTAAATTCATAAAAATCTACAAGCATAGTAAGATTTATATTTTCTACCATTTTACCATCAACCTTTCAGATAATTACCATTATTATACATCATTTTAAAGGTTTTATCTACAATAATTTAAAAAAATTTACAATTTTGCATTTTTAGTATATATTTTACCCCTTATTATGTCAATACAGGCTGTATATTTCCTTTACATTTGAAATAAAATATATTATAATAATTACAGTTCGTTGTGTATTTTATATACACGTTAGCTTCGCAAAATATGACCATCAGAAAGAGAGCGATAAAATGACAGACAAAATTAAAGCTTTTCATAACGAAATAAACGGAAAACGAATTACGGTAATTGGTATAGGCATAAGTAACCGACCGCTTATTCGTTATCTTGTAAAATATGGGGCAAAGGTTACCGCCTGCGACAAAAAAAACAAAGAGCAGCTAGGCGAGGTATATGATGAATTTACCGCACTAGGCGTTACCTTGGTTTTAGGCGAAAATTATATGGACAGTTTAGACGCTGATATTATCTTCAAAACTCCCGGTATGCGTTTTGACCATCCTGCGCTTTTAGCCGCAAAAGAAAAGGGTTCAAAAATCACCTCTGAAATGGAAGTTTTCTTTGATATCTGCCCCTGCAAAATGATTGCAGTTACCGGTAGCGACGGCAAAACAACAACTACCACATTAATATATAAAATGCTTCTAGCTGAGGGATACACCTGCCATTTAGGCGGAAATATCGGTACTCCCCTACTTACTAAAGCGGAAGAAATGAGTGCGGATGAT
>JAFQAG010000022.1 GCA_017416985.1 Clostridia bacterium | reverse complement strand
GTGGAACATTTAAACCGTTAAATGCAGTATGTGGTGCCCCTTGGCACAAAAGAGGGGTAGCAAATCCCAACAGAAGTAATTTAAGGCATTACAAAGAGGCGAAAATTCCGTACTGCCGAAATCACGATCAGGGATTTTCGGTTCATTACGGTCACGACATCAGTAAAATATTCAGATATTTCGATGCAGATGCTTATGATCCTGAATCTTATGACTTTGCTTGTACCGACGATTCGGTTTTAAAAACCTTAGAAGCAGGAACAGAAATGTTTTACAGACTGGGAGAATGTATTGAACACGAAGTAAAAAAACATTTTACTGTTCCTCCTAAAGATTTTAAAAAGTGGGCAGTTATTTGCGAACATATTATAAGACACTATAACGAGGGTTGGGCAGACGGTTTTAAATTAAATATAAAATACTGGGAAATATGGAACGAGCCAGATTTAGGCGATATGACCTGGGGCGGAACTAAAGAACAGTTTTATGAATTTTATATTACTGTTGCTAAACATTTAAGAGAATGTTTCCCTGACATAAAGCTCGGCGGTCCGTCATTAGCGTGGGACAGAGACTTTTTGCGTGAGTTTTTAGATGAACTCAAAAAAGAAAATGTAGATTTTGATTTCTTTACATGGCATATATATCCTACTGCGCCTGAAGTAGTTATTAAATGGGCAGATGAATTCAAAGAAATTCTTACCGAAAAAGGTTATGGAAATGCCGAAAGTATGTTAACTGAATTTAACTTCAGAAGCGACGATAAAAGATATGACTATTGCCAGACTGCAAGATTAGGAATAAAAGGTGCAGCGTTTTTAATGGCTACAATGTCATTGTGCCAAAAGGCTCCATCTATTGATATGCTTTTTTACTATTCATTATTACCAAGTGCAAATTGGAACGGCGTTTTTGACTATTATACTTATGCACCGAAAAAGAGCTATTATCCGCTTATGTGGTATGGTAAGTTCTATGATATGGAAGCTTACATTCCCTGCGACAACGAGATAGAAAACATTTATACACTTTGTGGTGTTGATAAAAATGGTAAAGCTCTTTGTGTTGTGACGTATTACCCTGAATACGACGGAAATCCTGAAAAAGAAATAAGCTTAAATTTCGGCAAAAAAGACAGCAAATACGAGATTTATCTTTTAGATGGCACTAAAGACGGCGAGCTCATAAAAACAACAGATGATTTGTCGTTTGTAATCAAAGAAAATTCCTGCATTTTAATTAAAGAAATTTAATATTAAAACCCTCCGTTATTAACCAACGGAGGGTTGTTTTATAAACCTGCCATAAATAAATACCCTAATGCTAAAATTAAAAGAGTATCATCGCAAGAATTCCATATCAAAACCGCTATAATGCCTAAAAGCAACAGGTCATCGGCTTTTAAATTATTAAAATTTATTTTATTGTTTTTATTATCTTTAAAAGGTTTAGGCTCTTTGTGGGGTAGTTGCACATTTTGAATATCTCTTTTAACCTCTGAATTATTATATGGTTTTTGCGGAATGATAACCTCCGGTCTGCGTATATACGGAGAATAGGGTTTAGGCTCACGTTTTATAGGTGCAGAAAAATTATTGCTTGCGTTATAATATTTCATATTCATAAAAATGCCTCGCTTTCATTTGCAGTTTATTACAGCTTTAAATCCTTTAAAATATCCATTCCTTTTGCCACTTCTGCTAATTTTGACAGCTTTAAAAGCTGTATAGCTCTGTCTATATGAGGTTTTCGCTGATTGCTTAAAAACGGTTTTAATGCCAATAAAAGATGTGTTCTGTCATCATCAGAACCGCCGAGCTGTGAAAATAACCCCTGCATTTTGCTAAGTGCAGATAAATCAGGAATATTAAGCTGTAAATCGTTAGCACTATTAGAATCTGTTGTCTTATTTTCTTCGTTTTGCTCACTTGTTAAAGAATTTAAAACCGCATTTATTTTTTCTTGAGGATTATCGCCCAACATGCCCATAAGCGTATTTATTAATTGACTATTATCCTCAGCCATATAAAAACCCTCCTTTAATTACAGTTTTTTCTTTAGCTCTTTGAGCAAATCAGGATTATTTTTTAATTCGCCCAACACAGCATTTAAATCAACATTACCAATATTTAACTCCGATAGCTTTTGCTGCGCTTTTTTTACATCTAAACTGCTTAATATAGAATTTAAATCAGAGCCTTGATTAAGCTTTTCTTTTAAGTTTTTTATTTTATCTGCATCAATGCTGCCAATCGCTTTTTTTAAGTTATTTTCTGTTTTTTTATCAAACATACCTTATGCCTCGCTTTCATAATATCATTAACATTATATGCTGCATCTTATATTAAATGACACATTAACACATTTTCAATTTTGTTTATATACTGTTATATGACGGTTTAAAGTATGAGGTGACTTTAAATGATTTATTTAGACAATGCCGCAACCAGTTTTGTCAAGCCTGCTCAAGTCGCTTGCGCAGTTTATAATACGATGATAAAATACGGAGCAAATGCAGGCAGAGGAGGGCATAAGCTTTCCAGAGAGGCTGGTGATATTTTATATGACGCAAGAGAAAATTTATGCAGGTTATTTAACATTAACGACATAGAAAGGCTTGCTTTTTGCCCGAACACAACTTACGCACTAAATATGGGAATAAAAGGTGTGTTAGACAAAGGTAACCATGTAATAATAACATCTATGGAGCATAATTCAGTTTTAAGACCTATAGAAACTTTAAGAACTTTAGGAAATGTGGCATATACAATAGTTAGAGCTAATGAAAAGGGAGAACTTTTAATGTCATCTTTAAAAAAAGCAATCCGGCCTGAAACAAAGCTTATTGTTATGACACACGCATCGAATGTTTGCGGAAATGTATTTGATATTTACAATGTAGCTAACCTTGCACACGAACACGGAATATTATTTATGGTAGATGCGGCGCAATCTGCAGGTATTTTAGATATAGATGCAAGTAAAGTGGATTTACTTGCCTTTCCCGGACACAAGGGATTGATGGGGCCTCAGGGAACGGGCGGTTTGTATGTGCGAAAAGGCATAGGCCTTTACACGATTGTCGAGGGCGGAACGGGCAGCTCATCGGAATTATTTAGCCAACCGGAGGAATATCCAGACCGATTAGAGAGCGGAACACAAAATGTTCCTGCAATAGCGGGACTTAACGAAGGAGTTAAGTTTATTTTAAGCGAAGGAATAAATACAATACGTCAAAAAGAGGAGATGCTTACAAGGCATTTTATATCTGAAATTAAAAATATAAACAAAATTAAAATATATGGTACGCAAAATCAAAAATCACGTGTTGGTGTAGTCGCACTTAATATAAGCGGCAGAGATTGCGTAGAAGTATGTTCTGAGTTAGACAGAGAATACGACATAGCAGTTCGTGGAGGCTTGCATTGTTCAGTTTTAGCACACGAAACACTCGGAACAAAAGATATCGGCTGTGTTCGTTTTAGCTTTGGTTATTTTAATGCTATGCAAGATGTAAATAAAGCGGTTTATGCACTATATAAAATAACAAAGAAATAAACAAAAAACTCCTATGCTTATACAACATAGGAGTTTTATTCTTACCTTTTAAAACAAGTCATTTTTAATTAAATCTTCATATGATTCACGTTTAATTACAACACGTTCTTTTCCATCCTTAATCATTATAACAGCCGGATTTGGCAGACGGTTATAGTGGCTTGCCATCGAATAGTTGTACGCACCTGTTGCTAACACAGCAAGAATATCACCAGCACCAGCGTTCTGCAGCTTAACATTTTCACCTAAAAGGTCGCCGGATTCACAGCATCTTCCTGCAATTGTAACAGTTTCGGTTTTTGCATCGCCTGCTTTATTGGCAATCTGAAAGTCATATTCAGATTGATATAAAATATATCTTGGATTATCCGCCATGCCACCATCTACTGCAACATATTTTCGTATGTTAGGAATTTCTTTCACTGAACCGATTGTGTAGAGCGTTGTTCCGGCTGACGCAACAATAGAACGACCAGGCTCCATAATAATTTTAGGCAATTTTAAATCATATTTTAAAGCAGAAGCCTTTACAATTTTACTCACAGCCTCCATATACTTATCATATTCAATCGGAGTATCGCTTTCTGTATAACTGATACCAAATCCGCCACCTAAATTAAGCTCAGAAAGCTCGATTTTAAGCTCGCTTTTAATTTTCGCCATAAAAGTCATCATAACATCTGCAGCTTGCTCAAAAGGCTTTAAATCAAAAATTTGAGAGCCTATGTGACAATGAATACCTACAACATTAATACCCTGCATTTCGCTTGCGGTTTTTATTATATCAAAAGCCTCTCCGGTTTCTAACGCAACTCCAAATTTTGAATCAATCTGTCCGGTCATTACAAAGCTATGAGTATGCGCATCAATTCCCGGTTTTATTCTGAATAAAATATCAACAGTTTTATTTTCTGAAAGAGCAAGCTCGTTAAGAACAGAAAGCTCGGTTAAATTATCAACAACAATGCGGCCAACACCGTTATCTAAAGCCATTTTAAGCTCATCTTTTGTTTTATTGTTGCCGTGAAAATATATTTTTTGGGCAGGAAAGTCAGCCTTTAAAGCAGTATAAAGCTCTCCGCCAGATACAACATCAATGCCTAAACCTTCTTCGTTTACAATTTTATATATCGAAAGCGAGCTAAAAGCCTTACTTGCATAAAGAGCAAGACCGTTTCCGTCGTAATTCTTATCTATCGAAGATTTATACAGTCGGCAGTTTTCTCTGATTAAATTTTCATCCATAACATATAGTGGTGTACCGTATTTTTCTGCAAGCTCTACGGTATCAATTCCGCCAACTGTTAAGTGGTTCTTTTCGTTAACAGCCAGATTTTTTGCTATAAACATACCTTTTTCTCCTTTTTTGCCAATATGTTACCTATTTTAACAAAAAAACAGCAAGTTGTCAATTTTATATTTGACTTTTATGGATTTTGTGATAAAATAAATAGTTGTACTATTTTTCTTGGAGGCTTTAAAATGGCAGAAAACATTCGCAATGTAGCAATCATTGCACACGTTGACCATGGAAAAACTACTTTGGTTGATGTACTTTTAAAAAACAGCGGTATTTATCGTGACAATGAACAGGTTGAAGACCGTGTAATGGACTCTAACGACTTAGAGCGTGAGCGCGGAATAACTATTTTATCCAAAAATACCTCTGTTCATTACAACGGAGTAAAAATAAACATTGTAGACACTCCCGGGCATGCTGATTTTGGTGGAGAAGTCGAACGTGTTTTAGGTATGGTAGAAGGTGTTTTGTTGGTAGTTGATGCTTTTGAAGGAGCGATGCCACAAACACGTTTTGTATTAAAAAAGGCTTTAGAGCTTGATTTAAAACCTATCGTGGTTGTTAATAAAATTGACCGTCCGCAAGCTCGTCCGTCAGAAGTTATTGATGAAGTACTTGATTTATTTATCGAGCTTGGCGCAAGTGATGAGCAGGCAGATTTTCCTATTATATATACCTCTGCTAAACAGGGCACGAGCGGATACGAAACATACGAGCAGGAAGATAATATGCTTGCTCTGTTTGATACAATTTTAAAATATGTTCCTGCACCAGATGGTGACGAAAACGGACCTCTTCAGATGCTTGTATCAAACATAGACTATGATGAATACATAGGAAGAATAGCGGTTGGGAAAGTTGCCCGTGGCTCGATTAAATACGGTGAAAACATATCTATTTGCCGTGCAGACGGTACAACTGCAAACGTTAAAGTCGGAAGACTTTACACATTTGATGGTTTAAAACGTCAGGAAACTGAAATGGTTAAAGCAGGCGATATATGCAGTATATCAGGCCTTGGAGATGTTAATATAGGCGAAACCTTGTGTGATTCATCGCACATTGACCCACTCCCTGTTATAGAAGTTGATGAACCTACTATATCAATGAACTTTTTGGTTAACAACAGTCCATTTGCAGGTCAGGAAGGCGATTTTGTAACAAGCAGACACTTAAGAGAACGCCTTTTCAGAGAGCTTGAAACAAACGTTAGTCTTAAGGTTGAAGAAACCGACAGCGCTGACTGTTTTAAGGTTTCAGGTCGTGGAGAGCTTCATTTATCAATTTTAATCGAAACTATGCGCAGACAGGGATACGAATTTCAGGTATCACGTCCGCAGGTTATATTTAAAGAAAAGAACGGTAAAAAACTTGAACCTATTGAAGAATTAGTTATTGATGTTCCTGAAGAATTTGCAGGTAACGTTATAGAAAAGCTAGGGTCAAGAAAAGCCGAAATGACCAATATGCACCCCACAGACGGCGGTTATATGAGATTGGAATTTAAAATCCCATCAAGAGGTTTGATTGGTTATCGTAGCGAGTTTTTAACAGATACAAAGGGCAATGGTGTTATGAATTCCGTTTTAGAAGGCTTTAGCGAATATCGTGGCGAAATCGAAATGCGTGACCGTGGCTCTTTGATTGCATGGGAAACCGGTGATACTGTAACTTATGGACTTGTAAATGCCGAAACGCGTGGCAGATTGTTTGTTGGTCCCGGCGTTCGCGTATATGAGGGTATGATAGTCGGAGAAAATGCTAAAAACGAAGACTTAACAGTTAATGTTTGTAAGAAAAAGCACGTAACCAATATGCGAGCTGCGGGTAGTGATGATACTGTAAAGCTCACACCTCCGCTTATATTAAGCCTAGAGCAATGTCTGGAGTTTATATCAGATGATGAGCTTGTTGAAATCACTCCAGAATCAATCAGATTACGCAAAAAAATATTAGCAAAAAGCGATCGTGACAAATTAGCAGGAAGAATGAAAAAACAACAATAATTATAAACCGTGTTATAATTTAAGGAGGTTTATCATGTTTAAAATAGCAAAAAAAGAAAGACTTAATGAACAGGTTACATTAATGGAAATTGAAGCTCCTTTAGTTGCAAAAAAAGCACAACCGGGGCAGTTCATTATATTTAGAATCAAAGATGGTGGCGAACGTATTCCTCTCACCATTGCTGATTACGACAGAGAAAAGGGTACTGTAACAATTATTTTCCAAAAGGTTGGCAAAACAACTAAAGAATTAGATACATTAAATGAAGGCGATTATATTTTAGATTTCGTTGGTCCTTTAGGAACAGCATCGCATTTAGAAGGTTAT
>JAFQAG010000252.1 GCA_017416985.1 Clostridia bacterium | reverse complement strand
GTGGGCAGACGAGTCTCGTTATCCCATTACTGTTGTCGATGACGGCACAAGCAGTAACGAAACCCGTCTTGGTGCCGTGCGCGATATTCAGTTTGCGATTGATGAACTGTCGATAGATGATGATATGCTTGTTTTAGCGGGCGACAATCTTTTAGACTTTAGCCTGACTAAGTTTATGAAATACGCAAAAGAAAAAAATGCCTCCTGCATTATGCGCTATTACGAGGCAGATGCAAAACGCCTCACAAAAAGCGGTGTAGCAACAATTGATGAAAATGACTTAATTACCGAAATGGAAGAAAAACCGACAGAGCCGAAATCTAACTGGTGCTGTCCTCCGTTTTATTACTACACCAAAGAAGATACTCGCTTAATTGCCAAAGGTATCGAGGCAGGCTGCGGTGTAGATGCACCCGGAAGCTATATTGCGTGGCTTTGCGGACAAACCAAGGTTTATGCTATGGAAATGCCCGGCAAGCGCTATGATATAGGTAATCTTGAAAGCTACGAAAAAATCCAGAAAGAATACGAGGGGATTAAATGTTAAACCAAAACGTTTTTTTAGATAATAAAACAATTTTTGTAACAGGTGCAGCTGGCTTTGTAGGTGCAAATTTAGTTAACGAGCTTTTAAAATCATTAAAAGGTGCACATATTATCGGTATTGATAATATGAATGACTATTATGATGTTTCGATTAAAGAATACCGCTTAGGCGAAATAGAAAAGCTCGCAGAAAAAAGTAATGATTGCAAATGGACATTTGTAAAGGGCAACATTGCTGACAAAGAGTTAATTGATAAAATCTTTGCGGATTATAAACCTGCTGTTGTTGTAAATCTGGCAGCTCAGGCAGGTGTAAGATATTCAATAACCAATCCGGGAGTGTATATCGAGTCAAATTTGGTTGGTTTTTACAACATTTTAGAGGCTTGCAGAAATAATCTGGTTGAGCATTTGGTATATGCATCTAGCTCGTCTGTTTACGGCTCAAATAAAAAAATTCCGTATTCAACAGACGATAAGGTAGACAATCCGGTTTCGCTTTACGCAGCAACTAAAAAGTCAAACGAGCTTATGGCACACGCATATTCAAAGCTTTATAACATTCCGTCTACCGGTCTTCGTTTCTTTACGGTTTACGGACCTGCCGGCAGACCCGATATGGCTTACTTTGGCTTTACAAACAAGCTTTTAAAAGGTGATACTATCGAAATATTTAATTTCGGTAACTGTAAGCGCGACTTTACCTATGTTGACGATATTGTTGAGGGTGTTCGCCGCATTATGCAATGTGCACCTGAAAAGGCTACGGGCGATGATGGTCTTCCTGTTCCTCCGTACAGAGTGTATAACATCGGTAACAGCAGTCCCGAAAACCTTTTGGATTTTGTGGATATCTTGCAGCAAGAGTTAATTTCAGCAGGGGTACTTCCCGAAGACTATGACTTTGAAGCGCATAAAAAGTTAGTGCCCATGCAGGCGGGTGATGTGCCCGTAACTTATGCAGATACATCAGCCTTAGAACGTGATTTTGGCTTTAAGCCGTCAACCTCACTCAGAGAGGGCTTAAGAAGATTTGCTAAATGGTATAAAGAATTCTATTTAACGGAAAAATAATATATAAATAAAATGATTCTCAGTTGCCATAGGAGCCACCATAGGGACTGGAATTGTTATTTTCATTTGCTTTATGTTATCGCGAGGTGCCGATAAATAAAGCATTAAAAAGTAAAGGAGTTAAATAATATGAAAATAGCAGTAGCAGGAACAGGATACGTGGGTCTTTCAATGGCAGTTTTGCTGGCACAGAATAACTGTGTACGTGCGGTAGATATTGTAGAAAAAAAGATTGATTTAATAAATAATAAAAAATCACCTATCACTGATAGCGAAATTGAAAAATATTTAGCTAAAGAAAATCTGGATTTAGTTGCCACATCAGACATAAATGAGGCATATAAAGATGCAGACTTTGTCATAATTGCAACGCCGACTAATTATGATGAAAAGAAAAACTATTTTGATACCTCTTCGGTTGAGAGTGTTATCGAGCAGGTAATAGAGGTTAACCCCGATGCGGTTATTGTAATAAAATCAACCGTCCCCGTTGGATTTACCGAGCAGGCAAGAGAAAAATTCTGCTGTGATAATATTTTGTTCAGCCCCGAGTTTTTAAGAGAGGGTCGTGCACTTTATGATAACCTTTATCCCTCTCGTATTATTGTAGGTGTGCCTGTTGGCAACAAACGCTTAGAAAAGACGGCACAAACCTTTTCAGAGCTTTTAAAGCAGGGTGCGGTTAAAGAAGATATCGAGGTTCGTTTTATGAATCCGACCGAGGCAGAGGCTGTAAAGCTGTTTGCAAATACTTACCTTGCTCTTCGAGTTTCGTTCTTTAACGAGCTTGACACATACGCATCGGTGCGTGGCTTAGATACAAAATCAATTATTGAGGGTGTCGGCTTAGACCCCAGAATAGGAACTCATTATAACAATCCGTCATTTGGCTACGGTGGGTACTGTCTGCCAAAAGATACCAAGCAGCTGCTTGCAAATTATAACGATGTTCCGCAGAATATAATTTCTGCAATCGTAGCAGCAAACGGCACAAGAAAGGATTTTATCGCAGATTGCATTATAGCTAAAAATCCGAAAATTGTCGGTGTGTATCGCTTAACGATGAAGGCGGGGTCGGATAATTTCCGGCAGTCCTCTATTCAAGGAGTTATGAAACGCATTAAGGCAAAGGGTATCGAGGTTGTTATATATGAGCCGACTATGCGTGACGATACTTTCTTTAACAGTCGTGTGATACGCGATATTAATGAGTTTAAAGAAAAATCAGATATTATTTTAGCAAACAGATATAACGATGAGATAAAAGATGTTTTAGATAAGGTTTATACAAGAGATTTGTATTTTAGAGATTAATTACAAAGAGTGGTGATATGTTATTAACACAGTTGAAAAAATGCTGATTGATTTTCTGCGTGTGGATATATTTGGCGGCGAACTTGGCGAGTTTACAAAAGAAAATATTACTGAAGATAACCTTACAGAAATTTATAATTTGGCGCAGAAGCACGACTTGGCGCATGTTGTAGCAGATATTTTGTTTAAAACGAAGCTTATGCCCGAGGTATCAATTTCTGAATCATACAGAGCGGCATTATTAATAGCATTAGCGCGTTATCAAAGACTGAGCTTTGAATTAGAAAAAGTGTGCAATTTGCTTGAAGAAAATGGCATACCGCATATGCCTCTTAAAGGGTCTGTAATTAGAAAATACTATACTGAACCATGGCTGAGAACAAGCGGAGATATAGATATACTTGTAAAGCCAGAGGATTTAGAAAAAGCAGGAAATTTAATTATAAATGAATTTAACTATATAAAAAGTGGCGTATCATCTCATGATTGGTGTCTTTTTACAGAGGATAGAATTATTGTAGAGCTGCATTACAGCTTGATAGAGCAAGGTAATGTACAAGGACGTAAAAGACATAAATGGTATTGTCAATGTCTTGAAAATATTTGGGATAATTTAATTTGGCTGAGAACAAGCAATATAAATACACTATGAGCAATGAGTTTTTTTATTTTTATCATATTGCTCATATGGCAAAGCATTTTGAAATCGGCGGCTGTGGTTTAAGAACATTTATTGATTTGCAGATTTTAAACGATAAAATGGAATATAATCAGGCAGAAGAAAAAAGCTTGCTTGATAACAGCGGTCTTTTTAAGTTTGAAAAGTATGCAAAGGGCTTGGCAAATGTATGGTTTTCAGATGGAGAATATAACGAAACCGTAAAATTTATGGAAGAATATATTTTATCGGCAGGGGCTTTTGGCAATGTTGAAAATAAAGTTGCGGTTCAGCAGCTTAAACACGGAAGTAAATTTAAATATGCCTTAAAAAGAGTGTGGCTGCCGTATGAAAGAATGATGTTTTATTATCCTTCCGTGCAAAATAAAAAGTGGCTTATGCCTGTATTTCAGATAAGAAGATGGTTTAAGCTCTTGTTTTTAGGTGGGGTTAAACGTTCAGTTAAAGAACTAAAAGTAAATGCTTCGATTACCGTTTCTGAAAGTGAAATTATAAAAAGAATGCTAGATGAATTAGGTCTATAAGCATGGCAGAATTCTGCGTATTTCAATAAGGAGTTAGATGTGTTGAAAAAATATAGTCGTATAATAATTTTTGCTTTGTGCGTTGTTCTTACGCTGGCATATATTTTTAGTAATTCTTTAAAAAGTCAGGAAAAATCAAATGATACAAGCACAAAAATTACTGAGCAAATTAAGCCTATTATTGACCCTAAAAATAAAATTCCCACCAAAGAGTTAAACCATAAGCTGCGTAAAACCGCACATTGCATAGAATTTGGTGTTTTAGGCATTTTTTTGGCGCTGCTTTTTGACAGTATTAAAAAATGCTTTGATAAAACAGATATTTTTGCACCGTTAATGTTTGCTCTGTCTGCGGCTGTTACGGATGAGTATATACAGACGTTTAACGACCGGGGCAGTCAGGTCGAAGATATCTTAATTGATTTTAGTGGCGCGATATTTGGATTATTTTTGGTATTTATATTTGCTATGGTACTTCATAAAAGGTCTAAAACTTAAAAATTTATTTTAGTAAAAAAACAATCTGCTCTTAACGACTTGATTTAGGGTAGATTGTTTGTTATAATTGGCATATAAATAATTTTATTTTATGAAATTATAAGTACTATACATGCCGGTACCGAAAAACATCCCAAAAGAGTAAAGGTATAATTTTTTTTGGCCCTAAATGTCGAATTTTGTCGAATGGGGCAAAAATATAACATAATGACAATTAAAGTTTTTTGACGAAAGGTAGGGTTTGTATGTTTCTAATGTTAATTGAAAGTCAAGAAGATATCGAAAAAGTTGAACGTTTATATGCGGAGCATCATAAAGCCGTATATTTAAAAGTATATTCTTATTTACATAATCAGGAATTGGCAGAAGAAGTGGTGCAAGAAACG